>JAYVNK010000309.1:0-12493 GCA_043758475.1 Comamonadaceae bacterium
TTTTGCTGCTGTCCAACGACACCAGCGTGACGCTGGCCGTGGCGCTTGGCAATTTTCTTTCAGCAGACGATTCGCCCTGGGAGTTGCTCATGACCACAGGCCTGATTTACGCCATGCCGCCTGCGGCAATCTACTACACCTTCAAGCGCTACATGGTGTCGGGCCTGACGGCTGGTGCCGTGAAGAGCTGACCCGTCCAAGACCAATCGAGACCAATCAAAAGGGCACCGTCTGATGGCCGCAGTATCGTTTCGCAATATCGAAAAAAGCTTTGGCAAGACCAAGATCATCCACGGCATCAGCTTTGACATCAGCGATGGCGAGTTTGTGGTGCTGGTGGGGCCATCAGGTTGCGGTAAGTCTACGCTGCTGCGCATGCTGGCGGGGCTGGAAGAAATCAGCGGTGGCGAGGTCGCAGTTGATGACAAGGTGGTGAACGAGCTGGATTCCAAGGACCGCGACATCGCCATGGTGTTCCAGAGCTACGCCCTCTACCCGCACATGACCGTGCGCGACAATATGGCCTTCAGCCTGAAGCTGCGCAAGGCCGAGCAGGCGCTGACCGACAAGCGCGTGGGCGACGCCGCTCGCATTCTTAATCTCGACCCGTTGCTGGACCGTTATCCGCGTGAGCTGTCGGGCGGCCAGCGCCAGCGGGTGGCCATGGGGCGTGCGATTGTGCGGGACCCCAAGGTGTTTTTGTTTGACGAGCCGCTGTCCAACCTGGACGCCAAGCTGCGGGTGTCCATGCGGGCCGAGATCAAGGCCCTGCACCAGCGGCTCAAAACCACGACTGTTTATGTGACCCACGACCAGATTGAGGCCATGACGCTGGCCGACCGGATTGTGGTCATGCACGACGGCATCATTGAGCAGATCGGCAGCCCGCTGGAGCTGTTTGACAAACCTGGCAACCTGTTTGTGGCCCAGTTCATCGGCTCACCGTCGATGAACGTCTTGCCGGGCACCTTGCGTCAAAGCGCTGGGCAGGCTTGGGTTGAGGCGCATGGCGAGCGCTGGCCGGTGGGGCACAACCTGGCGGGAAGCGTTGCGCGGGATGGGCTTGCCGTGAGTTACGGTGTGCGCCCAAGCGACATTGCCATCTCAAGCACGGGGCATGGCATCGCCGCCAAAGTGATTGTTGTGGAGCCCACAGGCGCCGAGACCGAGTTGCTGCTCGACGTGGGCGGCGCGAAGCTGATTGTTGTCATTCACGGGCGCACGCAGGCGCTGCCTGACGATGTGATCCGGCTGGAAATAGATGCAGCCAAGGCGCATCTCTTTGACGGCACGACCGGCAAGCGTTTGTGAAAAGTTTGGGGGAGCGATCATGACCGTATTTACAAAAGTAATTCTGTTCACCGACACCGATGGCCGTGCCAAGTTTCGCGAAGAATCTGTCGCCTTGCCCGAGGGCAATCCGCAGTCGATGCTGTCTGCGCTGGGTCCGTCGGGCGGGTACCAGCTACGCTACAGCCCGTTGGGTTTTCGCAGCCAGTTCCATTGCTCCGTCACGCCGCAGTGGGTATTTATCTTGGGCGGCGAAATGGAAATTGGTTTGCAGGGCGGTGTGTCCCGCCTGTTCAAGCCGGGCGAGCATTTTTATTCGGTCGATGTGCTGCCGCAGGGCGCAACGTTCGATGCCAGCATCCATGGCCACTGGAGCCGCCAAGTGGGGCCTGACCCGCTGACCACGCTGTTTGTAAGAGGCTGAGCAAGGCTGTTGTTGCACAGCCTGGCTACAGTACGGGATCAAGCAGATTTGCCCCAGGTTTGGGTCAGTTTTGGCTCAGGCCTTCACATGGCGTGCACGGCTTGCAACATGCACGAAAGCTATTTATTTCATAGCTATAAAGTCACTACTGACAAGGGCTAGAGGCCCGTTTGACCGGTAATTTCCGGGTTTTAACGGCCAAATGAACCACGCGAGCCGCCAGAGCCACCCGAGCGTCCGCTACCGCCCGATCGTCCACCGCCACCGTACCCGCCGCCAGAGCGACCGCCGCCATAACCACCACCACCACCACCACCACCCCGGCGTGCGCCGCTGCGCTCGGCCATCATGTCCACGCTGGTACGCATGGGGTCGGGCTGGCCGCCTTGCGCGGGACGTGGCGGCTGGCCACCGTCAACGCCGCCGCCCATATTGGCAATTGCGCCGCTGTGATTGCCGCCAGCAAAACCTCCGCCACCACCTCTACCCGAGCGGCTGCGGTCTTGCGGTGCGCGTGAACTGAAGTTGCGGGGTGCGTGATCCATGGGCTGGGCGTCGCCCTGGCCGACATTGCGGCCCTCGGTGCGACCCGCTCCTCGGCCGCCGCTGATTCCATTGCTGCGCCCGCCATTGCCACCCCCGCCGCCGCCATTCCCACGCGATGCGCCCTGGCCACTGCGACCGCCACCGCCACCGCCACCGCCGCCCGCAGTGGCGCTACGGCCACCTGCGGCACCCTTGCTGTCACGCACGCGCTGCAGCATTTCGGTGCGCGCGGCGCGGCCAGCGGCCATCATCACGTCGCGGCTGGGTGCCTTGCCTGCGCCGCCCCAGATCGTCTGGCGGCCCATGGCAATCGGCTCCGCATGCTCACCGGGTTCGGGGCCGAAGCCTTCAACCACTTTGACTTCAATGTTCTGCCGGGTGAAGCGCTCGATGTCCTGCATGAAGCCTTCTTCGTCCATGCACACCAGGTTGACGGCGGCACCATCGGCACCGGCGCGGCCGGTGCGGCCAATGCGGTGCACGTAGTCTTCGCTGACGTTGGGAATGTCGTAGTTCACCACGTGCGGCAGGTCGTCAATGTCAATGCCGCGTGCTGCAATATCAGTAGCTACCAGCGCACGGATGTCACCACTCTTGAAGCCGCCCAGCGCCTCGGTGCGGGCGGTCTGGCTTTTGTTGCCGTGCAGCGCCATGGCATGGATGCCGCTCTTGGTCAAAAACTCGGCCACATTGTTGGCACCGAATTTCGTGCGGGTGAAGACCAGCACCTGGCTCCAATTCTGCTCCTGGATGATGTGCGCCAGCAGGGCTTTCTTTTTGCCACGGCCTACCGGGTGAATCACCTGCGTGATGCGCTGCACGGTGGTGTTGCGCGGTGTGACCTGCACGCTTTGCGGGTTCTTGAGCAAAGTCGCGGCCAGGTCACGGATTTCATCGCTGAAGGTGGCCGAGAACAGCAGGCTTTGCTTGTCGCGGGGCACCACGGCCAGCACTTTTTTCACGTCGTGGATGAAGCCCATGTCCAGCATGCGGTCGGCTTCGTCCAGCACCAGCATCTGAACCTGGCCCAGGTCCAGCACGCCCTGCTGCAGCAAATCCAGCAGCCGACCGGGCGTGGCGACAAGAATGTCCACGCCTTTTTTGACCTTGCTGATCTGCGGGTTCATGCCCACGCCGCCAAAAATCACGGTGGATGTCAATTCCAGGAATTTGCCATAAACCCGCACTGATTCTTCCACCTGCGCGGCCAGCTCGCGGGTGGGTGTGAGCACCAGCGCGCGGATGCCATTGCCGCCAAATTTGTTTTTTACCGCACTGCCCTCGCTTAACTTGTGGAGCATGGGCAACACAAAGGCTGCGGTTTTGCCGGTGCCGGTCTGGGCGCCGCCCAGCAAGTCGTGGCCGTCGAGCACCATGGGAATGGCCTCTGCCTGGATGGCCGTGGGGATTTCATAGCCGTGCTCGCGCACAGCTTTGACGATGGCCGGAGCCAATTTCAGATCTTCAAAGTTCATGAGGTGAGGCACCCGTCCAGGGTGCTAGGGGGTATCGGCCTGTCCGGGCGCTGCAGCAATGCTGCGGGGCGCTGGATCAGTCAAGGCAGATGGGGTCAAAGGTGGAACGGGGCCACAGAACGCGGCTGTAAAGTTCCCAGCAAGGTGCTGAAATCGCGGGCAACTGAAACCCCGCAATGGCTTGTATTGTCGCACGGATCCTTGTAGCTCATTAAACTGGGTGGCAATGGGGGTGGGTGACTTGGGATGCCCATCGGTGCCCAGGCATCAACAATTTCGGGGAGGGGGCTGGTCAGGAGCCCTGTCAACTGGGAGAATGAAAACACTGATGAGGAAAATCAATAGATGACCAAGTTTGCAATGCCGCGGATTGGCCTGGCGGACGACATGACCAGCTCGAAACCCGCGTTGCGGGATTGCATTGAGGCCGTGCTGATGCAGGGCGATGCCCTCATGGGCACCGTCATTGACGGGCTCAACGCCGCCCAGGGCCAGACCAAGGGCCGGGCGGCCCTGATCAACCAGAACCCCGCCAACAAGCGCGCTATTGAGAATCTGCGCCTGAACGCGACAGCCGTCAAGGCGACTTTTTCGGGCGAATTGCGCACGGTCCTGTACAACAGTGGCGCGCATGATGCAGGCCCCCAGCCGCTGCTGCGGTTTGATGATTTCCAATTTCTCGAAGAAAAGCAGATTGATGCAAACATCGAGTTTGCGGTCACGCAGCAGGAGGTATGCCAGGCGGTTGACGAAGTGCTGCCGCCGCTCAACGCGCTGATCAGCAACCTGCTGGGCCTGGTGACGGTGCAGGCACAGCTCAATCCATTAAAGCCCGAGGCTTTTGTGCATGCTTTGCGGGAAGCGCTGGTGCGGCACATGCCGGATGCCACCGTGCGCAGCGTCCTGATCACCCCTGCCGCCGGGCTCATGGGCATCTCGCTGCGCCAGCTCTACAGGGACGTATCGGAGTGGCTGCGCTCGCAAGGCGTTGAGCCGGCGCTGCCCGTGGGCATTTACCCTGGCACCAGCAGTGCAGCCGGCGCCAACGTGCCTGAGACCGCTGTAAGCCGAACGCTGCTGACACTGGACAAGCTGCGCCGCCTGCTGTCCGGTGACCTTGACACGGGTTTGGCCTTGAACCCCACCGGCCCCAAAGACTTCATCAATACGGTGCCCGCCTCGTTTGTCGCCCTGGAAGACTTGAAACTTGTGGAGCCAATGATGCAACGGCTGGCGCGCCGGGCCAAGTTGCCGGATGGCATGGGTGCGCAGGCTCCTGCCACCCAAGGGTCATCCGCGACTTCTGCGGCTGGCTTTTCCATGCTGTCTGACAGCCCCGAAACCGCCGCGCAGAAAAGCACCCAGAGTCGGCAGCTGGGCAGGCAGTTGGGCCGCGAAGTGGTCCGCCTGATGCTGGAAAACCTGATGAAAGACCGCCGTCTGTTGCCCCAGATTCGTGAATTCATCAAAGAGCTGGAACCGGTGCTGTTGCAGCTGTCCCAAACCGATCCCCGCTTTTTCAGCGAACGCCAGCACCCGGCACGCCAGTTGCTGGACCGGCTGACGCACCGCAGCCTGGCGTTTTCGTCAGAAAATGACGAAGGCTTTGGCGTTTTTTCCAAGGCAATTTCCAATTCTGTCCGGGTTCTGGTGGGAGGCAGCGGTGAAGCGGCGTCTTTTGCCCGCGTGTTGCGCAAGCTGGAACAGGGCTGGGAGCGTGAGGAAGACTCGCTGCGCAAGCGCCACGAAGAGGGCGTGCGACGCTTGCTGCACGCCGAGCAGCGAAACCTGCTGGCGCAGCGCTTTGCAGAAGACTTCCACGCGCGCATCAAAGACAAGGACGTGCCCGAGCTGATCTCCGCCTTCCTGCGCGGGCCGTGGTCGCAGGTGGTGGCGGAGTCGCAGCTAAGCCACACCGACGGCGCGTCAGACCCAGAAGGCTTCCTGGCGCTGGTGGACGAGTTGATCTGGAGTGTCCAGGTCCGCCTGGCCCGGCGCAACCGCCCCCGGCTGGTGCAACTGGTGCCCAATCTGCTGGTCAAGGTGCGGCAGGGCTTGCAACTCATCGGCTATCCGGAAGAGCGCATCCCGGTGTTCTTTGACGAACTGATTTCGCTGCATGAGAAGGCGTTTGAAAGCCCCCGTGCGGCTGCTCCGGCCGGTGAAGACCAGGCTGACGCCGCAGTGGCGGGTTTTGGCGAGCTTGCAGCTGCTGTGAATGCATCGCCTGAAGACAGCATGCCTGCCAAATCGGGCGCAGAGCCGTTCAGGGTTGATGATTACGAGGCCAGCGAATCGGGCTATTTTGCAGATGACGCTGATCTTCAGGTTGACCTGCCCGCCGGCCAGCCCGCTTTTGCGGACGCCGAGCCGAGCCCGTGGTCGGTGGCTGACCTGCACACCGGCTCATGGGTTGAATTGATGCTTCAGGGTGCCTGGGTCCGCGCGCAACTCACATGGGCCAGCCCACACCGCACGCTGTTCATGTTTGTCTCGGGCCAGGGGCTGGCGCATTCGATGTCGCGGCGCACCATGGACCGGCGCCGGGTGCAGGGCATGATCCGCGTCGTGTCCGATGGCAACGTCGTCGGCAGTGCGCTGGATGCGGTGGCACAGACTGCATTGAGAAACAATCTGGATCAGCCGGACGCCTGACCCGTGGACGCCCTCGGCGCGCGGCGCGAGGGCTTGACCCGTCGCCCGCCCCGTCAGTCTTGGCGTGACGTGCCACGCGCGTCGATAATACGGGTTTTACGGCAAAACCTGACACACACAATGGCTCAATACGTATTTTCAATGAACCGCCTCGGCAAGATCGTGCCGCCCAAGCGGTTCATTCTCAAAGACATTTCGCTCAGCTTCTTCCCGGGTGCCAAGATTGGTGTGCTGGGCACCAACGGCTCGGGCAAGTCCACGTTGCTGAAGATCATGGCGGGCGTGGACAAGGAATTTGAAGGCGAAGCCATCCCCATGGTGGGCCTGAACATTGGCTACCTGCCTCAAGAACCGCAGCTCGACCCTGAGCAGACCGTCCGCGAAAGTGTGGAAGCCGGCATGGGCGATGTATTCAAGGCCAAAGCCCGCCTGGAAGAAATTTATGCCGCGTACGGTGAAGAAAATGCCGACTTTGATGCCTTGGCCGAAGAACAGGCCAAGATGGAGGCCATCATCGGCAGTGCCGGCACCGACTCTGAGCACCAGCTTGAGATTGCCGCTGATGCACTGCGCCTGCCCCCGTGGGATGCGCAGGTTGGCGTGCTCTCGGGCGGCGAAAAACGCCGCGTGGCGCTGTGCCGCCTGCTGCTGTCCAAGCCCGACATGCTGCTGCTGGACGAACCCACCAACCACCTGGATGCCGAGTCGGTGGACTGGCTGGAGCAGTTTTTGCTGCGCTACCCCGGCACCGTAGTCGCGATCACCCACGACCGCTATTTTCTGGACAACGCGGCACAGTGGATTCTTGAATTGGACCGCGGCTCTGGCATCCCCTACAAAGGCAACTACAGCGACTGGCTGCAACAAAAAAGCGAGCGCCTGGCAACCGAGCAAAAGGGTGAAGAGAGCCGGGCCAAGGCCCTGAAGAAAGAGCTGGAATGGTCACGCCAGAACCCCAAGGCGCGCCAGGCCAAGAGCAAGGCGCGGCTGGCCCGCTTTGAAGAGCTGTCTGATTTTGAATACCAGAAACGCAACGAGACCAATGAGATTTTCATCCCGGTAGCCGAGCGCCTGGGCAATGAAGTCATTGAGTTTGTCAACGTCAGCAAATCGTTTGGCGACCGGGTGCTGATTGACAACCTGAGTTTCAAGGTGCCGGCCGGTGCCATCGTCGGCATCATCGGCCCCAACGGCGCGGGCAAGTCCACGCTGTTCCGCATGATTTCGGGCCAGCAAAAGTCCGACAGCGGCGAGGTGAAGATTGGTGCCACGGTCAAGATGGCGTTTGTCGACCAGAACCGCGACGACCTGTCCGATGAGAAAACAGTGTGGCAAGACGTTTCGGGCGGTCTGGATATTTTGAACGTCGGCAAGTTCCAGATGGCCAGCCGTGCCTATTGCGGCCGCTTCAACTTCAACGGTGCCGACCAGCAAAAACGCGTGGGCACCCTGTCGGGCGGCGAGCGCGGACGGCTGCACCTGGCCAAGACCTTGATAGCGGGCGGCAACGTGCTGATGCTGGACGAGCCGTCCAACGACCTTGATGTGGAAACGCTGCGCGCGCTGGAAGACGCCCTGCTGGAATTCGCCGGCTCACTCATGGTCATCAGCCACGACCGCTGGTTTCTGGACCGCATTGCCACCCACATTCTGGCTGCCGAGGGCGACAGCCAGTGGACCTTCTTCGATGGCAACTACCAGGAATACGAGGCCGACAAAAAGCGGCGTCTGGGTGAAGAGGGGGCCAAGCCCAAGCGCGTCAGGTACAAAGCACTCAAGTAAATGGCAACTGCGGAAAATCCGGGCGCGGTTGGGCGCGAAGCGTCCCTGTTTCACACCAGGGTTGCGGCGGCTGCCAAGGGCGGCGACCAGCTCATGGGCCGGCTGGTCATCGCGCTGCGGCAGTCCCTGAGCGCGCGTGAGAGCGCCACCCGGGACCTGCAGGCGCGCGACAGGCTGATCGAATCCCGGCAGTTGCTCGACAGTTCTTCAGTCGCACTGTGCGCGCAGTACCCGGGTGCGCTGCTGGCGGCATTTACGGAGGCAGGCGTTGCTGCTCGCGCGGTGCCCGTTGCCATGGCGGAATTGCACTTTGATGACCTGGAGCTGATGGACGAAAACCAGGTGAGCGAGAGCGTCGAGACGGCGCGCTCGCAGCAGCTGGCCATGGCCGCTGCCGATGGGGCGCTTGCCGAACTCAACCGGCTGGTGTGCGCCTCTTTGGGGTTGAAAACGGTCCAGCCAGAGCGCAATCCCCTGCGACCGGAGGTCTATGTCACGGCACTGCAAGCCGTGCTCACCCGCATGCAGGTGCCGATTGCGACCCGCCAGGACTGGGTACGGCACATGTGCACTGCGCTGGGGCCTGAGCTGCGCACTCTTTACGGCGAATTGGCCAGCTACTTGCGAACTCAGGGCGTGGTAGCCGCAGCGTACGCTGTGCTGTCTTCGCCCAGTGGCAATGTGGGGCAATCCGGGCGTGCGATGTCTGCGGCCCTGCCTGTGGCCGTGCAATCACGCCCGCCATCGGGTCCGCCATCTGCGGGACAGCCGGGTCCGCCAACCGCGCGGGCGGGGCAGCCTGCGAACGCCGATTCTGACGCAACGCCCGCCCTGCCACCTCACGAGGCGTCATTTCTAACCCTCAACCGCCTGCGCCGCTTGCTGTCTGGCGAGCTGGACCCGCCGCCGGCTGAAGATCCCGACGAGTCATTTGCTGACCGGTTTTTCCGCGAGTTTGACAGTCCGGTCTATGCCGGTGGCGGTGCCCGGGCCGGTGCGGGCACCGATGCTGCCACGTCAGTCATCTCGGACTTTCATCCGACCGTTCCGGCCGCGTTTGATGCACTCGCAGAAATGGGGCAGGTTGATGATGCCATGGTGCGCATTGAGACGCGGCGCGCAATGCCGGGTGACGAAAGACCGTCGTCGGTGGTCCCTGCAGAAGTGCTGCGCAGGCAGATGCACCGCAAGGCACGGGGGCTGGGCCAGGCCCTGAGCCTGGAAGTTGTGACGATGATGATCGACAACATCGCGCACGACCTGCGGTTGCTGTCACCCATCGTTGAGGTCGTCCGGAGCCTGGAGCCGCCGCTGTTGCAACTGGCCCTGGTGGACCCCCGTTTTTTCAGTGACAAGCTGCACCCGGCGCGCCGGCTGTTGCAGGAGATCACGGACCGAAGCTTGGCCTTTGACGCAGTCGAAGCCCAGGGTTTTGCGGTTTTTCTAGGGCCGGTGCAGCTGGCGCTCAAGCCGCTGGGTGGCATTCAGATCGACGGTGCCGAACCCTTTGAACTTGTGTTGAACGGACTTATGGGGATATGGCAACAGCGTGGCCTGCACGAGCGCCAGCAGCTTGAGCTGGCCATGCAGGCACTGCGCCAGGCGGAAGCGCGCAATCTGGTGGCGGAGACAGTTTCGGCCGAAATCCGTGCGCGACCCGACGCGGGCCTGGTGGCACAGGAGGTGCTGGAATTCCTGTCGGGCCCTTGGGCGCAAGTGGTAGGGCAGGCCAGAATTCTGAATCCGGCCGGTGCTGCCGACCCTGGCGGGTTTGTCGCGCTGATACCGGTGTTGGTGTGGAGCGCACAGCCTGGTTTGACGCGCAGGAACCTCTCCGAGCTCACGCGGCAGGTGCCCCGGCTGGTGGCCACGCTGCGCGAGGGGCTGGCCAGCATCCAGTACCCGGCGGTCAAATCAGAGGCTTTCTTCGAAGCCTTGATGAGCCTGCACCAGCAAGCACTCAGACCCATCGCGAGCGCGCCAGCCGCAGTTGGGCAAGTTGCAAGCCGGCCAAGCGCCACTGGCTTGCACAGGAGCCTGACGGACGATGCCGACCCTTGGGTTGCCCCGCTGGAAGCCAAGGCCTCCGGCTTCATGGAGATGCCGCTGGACACGGCCCGGGCCGGGTTGCCGGCCGAAGCGGCGGCGTTTGGCACGGTTGCGCGCGATGTGGCGCAGGGTGCGGTAGACGCTGAAGCAGTTGGCGACTCGCCCGGCGAGGCAGACGCAATCGCTGAAAATTCCCTGCCCCTGGGCGCATGGGTGGAGTTGCGCGTGGACAGCCAATGGACGCGGACCCAGCTTACCTGGGCCAGCCCGCAGGGGACACTGTTCCTGTTCACCACAGCGTCTGGCAGCACGCAGTCGATGACGCGGCGCTCGCGCAACCGGCTGTTCGCAGCCGGCCGGATGCGTGCCATGGCGGACCACCCGGTGCTGGATGTTGCGCTGGACGCGGTGGCGCAAACAGCGCTTTTCAACAGCCTGGGTGGTGTCAACGAAAGAAGGCTTGGCGAGACCCGGTTCAGCTAGAGACACAGTCCAGCCAGGCCGGGTTCAGCGAGATCAGGTCTTCAGTAGCCTCTGGCGCACCAGGTCAATGTGGTTGCGCAGGGAATACAGCTCGTCGGCATACGACAGGGGCACCGATATTTTTTCGACGTGGGCCTCCATCTCGTCAAGCTCGCGCACCAGCGTATCGACGCTGCCGGAAGCGGTGTTGCGGGAGCCGTCTGCGGCCGTGCCCAGCCGCTCCTCTATCGCCCGCAACTGGCCATACCAGCGGAACACGCGCGAGCGGATCCGGAACTGGTACATGGGCGGCACAATCCGCGACAGCGGCAGAAGCACGGCGATGATGATGCCCAGCGCCAGCCACATGCGTTCCATTACATTGGCCAGCGAAAACGGCAGGTAGCGCTGCAGCAGCGGCACGCCATTGCGGATGGTGCGCTCGGCCTCTTTGGCCAGCGTGAACTCGGTGTTGGCGGCGTTGGGGAACTCATGCGCGCGGTTGAACCAACCCGCCTTGCTGTGCAGCGCAAGCGAGGCCTGCGAGAACAGGCCCAAAAGCGCCGGGTGCACGCCATCGCGCGCGAGCAGCGTGGTGGTGGGGGCCACCAGCCGCACGTCCTGCGCGGGCACGTCACCGGCCAGATCGACCACGCCGCGCGGCAAAGTGACCGGTGCCAGAAACGCAAAACGGCGCGAATAGGCCTCGTTCTGCGCAAAATCCATCAGCTTCACGCCGGGCGTCTGAAGCAGCATCTGCACCATCAGCGACTCGGGGGCCGAGGCAAACACCAGCGCATCCAGCTCGCCATTCAGGAAGGCCATAGTGGCTGGCGTTTGCTCCAGTTTTGAGAGCGTCATGGTGCCCGGCTCAATGCGGTTGACCTCGAACATCCTTTCCATCAAGGTCGGCACGCCACTGCCTGCCGTGCCCACGTTGACGCGCAATCCCTTGAGCTGGGACAGGGCCGCGAGCACCCCGCTTGGGTTGATCTTGATAGCCGCTTCGGCCTTGTAAAACAGCCACAGCGGTTCCACAAACAGGCTGCCCAGTGACTCAATGCCGCTTTCTGCATTGGCCGCCGACTCGTTGCTGCCGCCCTGCACAAAACCAAGGTCCGCGCGACCATCACGCAGCATCTGCAGGTTGTCAGACGAGCCCTCGCTTTGCAGCAGGCGCACCTCGATCCCGGTCTGCGCCAGCGCTTTGGCATAGCGCATGCCAAATTCCGCATAGGCACTTTGGGCCGGGCCGGTCGCCAGCGTCACCTTCTTGGGCGGGTTCGGGTCAAGCCACCAATAGGCCAGCCCCAGCAGGCCAGCCGCCAGCAGAATAAACGGCCCGGCAGAAGTGACGAGTGCACGCAGTGACAGCAAAGTGTTTGAAATTGTTTTGGACATTAAAAATGTGCCAGCTCGGACGCTGAAGGCCAGGTGTTTCCATCAAAAGTGACGCCCTTCGCGGCCAGCACAGCCCGCACAATAGCCTGGGCCGTCACCTCGGCCGCCAGGGTGCCCAGCAGCATCATGCCTGCCGTTTTGCCGGATGCGCCGGTGCCTAAGGCAAACATCGTGTCGCCGTCGCTCATCGTGTGCACCGGGTTAATGGCGCGGGCCAGGCCGTCATGCGCCACCTGGGCCAGCCGGTGCGCCTGGGCCTTGGTGAGCACCGCGTCGGTGGCCACCACGCCGATGGTGGTGTTTGCACCCGCCAGCACCGGCTTGGGCGCGTTGCCTGCGATGATGGCGCTGCGGCTGTCCAGCAGCGCTGTGCCATCCGCCGTGCGGGCGCCTGCAAGGGTCTTGCCCG
>JAYVNK010000310.1:0-4106 GCA_043758475.1 Comamonadaceae bacterium
CTCAGACCTCGCCAAGCCTGTTTTGTAGTCTGCGGTTTGATGTCCATTTCTAATGGAATCATAGACTTACGTGCAGGAAGTGTCGAACTCGTGGTGCCACCTGGGCGGCGGTCTTGACGCCCGCTGCGTCCAGCGAGCGGATCACATCGCCCAGGACTTCCTTGCGGTAGGGGTTGTCCAGGTACACCACAGCCAATTTTCTGATGCCCTTGGAGGCGATGTTCTCCACCAGCCGGCGTGTTTCATCGGTGTAGCTGGCGCGCAAGTGAAACAGGTTTTTCAGGTCTGCGCGGCGCAGGCTTGATGCGCCCGTCAGCGGGGCCAGGTGGCGTCTACCCCACCTTTCATGGTGACGCCAAACGAGCCCAGCGGCCCGGTCAGCGCGCCAGTGCTTGAAAACAGATATGCATCGCCGGGGCGGGTCGTTTGTGCGCATGCGTGCGAAAATAAACCCAAAGAAGAGCTTGCGGCTGCAATTGAAGGGAGCAGGTTCAAAAAATTTCTGCGAAGCAGGGTAAATCCTTTAAAAAGAGCGTTGAACAAGGTCGATACAGCAAGGGTAGGTCTTCGTTAAAGGCGTGAACAGTCTTATTTCGCACACACGTGCGTAATTTAGCCAATATGGAAATTTGTGCACATATTTGGCGGGTAGCGGCAACATCTGCGCCACAGTGCTTGTGCCAATTCCGCATCCACTTGCTGGAAATCAATGCCCGGTGTGGGGTCAACGCCGCATGCTAACGTCAGGCAATGAGCATTTCTTTCTGGCGATTGGGGCTGCGCACACTGTGGCGCGATTTCCGGTCTGGCGAGCTGCGCCTGCTGATTCTGGCGGTGGCGCTGGCCGTGGCGGCGCTGACTGCGGTTGGGTTTTTTGCGGACCGGCTCAAAGGCGGCTTGCAGCGCGACGCACGGCAGCTTTTGGGTGGCGATGCTGTAGTTTCCAGCGACAACGCCACGCCGCAGGCATTCATCGCCAAGGCCCGTTCGCTAGGACTCTCGGTCGCAGGCACGCTGGGCTTTCCCACCATGGGGCGCGCAACGGACGCGCAGGGCGGGGCGTCCAAACTGGTGGCGCTCAAGGTGGTGCAGGCGGGCTACCCGCTGCGCGGCAGCCTGACGGTGGCGACAGAACCCAACGGTGCCGGTACGAAAACCCGCGACATTCCCAAACCCGGTGAGGCCTGGGTGGATTCGTCGTTGCTGGACGCTTTGAACCTGCGCATGGGTGACGCGCTGCTGCTGGGCGACTCAAGCTTCCGCATCAGCAGCGTGATCGTGTTTGAGCCCGACCGGGGTGCTGGCTTCATGAATTTTGCGCCGCGCGTGATGATCAACCGTGCCGATGTTGCGGCTACTGGCCTGATCCAGCCCGCGAGCCGCCTGACCTACCGCATGGCCGTGGCTGGGGAAGACGCGCAGGTCAAGCCGTTCGTGCAATGGGCCAAGGAAGAGGTCAAAAAGCCCGAGGTGCGCGGCGTGCGGATTGAAGCGCTGGACAACGGCCGCCCCGAGATGAGCCAGACCATGGACCGCGCCGAGAAATTCCTGAATCTGGTGGCCTTGCTGGCAGCGCTGCTTAGCGCGGTGGCCGTAGCGCTGGCCGCGCGTGGCTTTGCCGCTAGCCACCTGGACGATTGCGCCATGCTGCGCGTGCTGGGTTTGAGCCAGCGCACCATCGCCCTGAGCTACACGCTGGAGTTTGCGCTGATCGGCCTGCTGGCCAGCGGCTTGGGTGTGCTGATTGGCTATGCCGTGCACTATGGCTTTGTACTTCTGCTGGCCGGCCTGGTGGAAGCAGCGCTGCCGGCACCCACACTGTGGCCGGTGCTGTTTGGCCTGGGCATGGGTTTGACGCTGCTGTTTGCCTTTGGCCTGCCGCCGGTGCTGCAACTGGCGCAGGTGCCGCCGCTGCGGGTGATACGACGCGACGTGGGCAGCCTCAAGCCCACGTCAGTCGCGGTGCTGGGCCTGGGGGTGGCGGGCTTCGCCGCCTTGCTGCTGGCGGCCAGCAGTGATTTGAAGCTGGGCTTGATTGCGGTGGGCGGTTTTGCCGTAGCGGTGCTGGTGTTTGCCGGGCTGGGTTATGTGGCGGTCAGGCTGCTGCGCATTAGCGTTAACGAAAGCACGGCACCGCGCTGGCTGGTGCTGGCCACGCGGCAAATCTCCGCCCGCCCGGCCTACGCGGTGGTCCAGATCAGCGCGCTGGCCGTAGGGCTCCTGGCGCTGGTGCTGCTGGTGCTGCTGCGCACGGACCTCATCAACAGCTGGCGCAAGGCCACCCCGAGCGATGCGCCCAACCGCTTTGTCATCAACATCATGCCAGAGCAGGGCGATGCCTTCACCCAGGCGCTGCGCGATGGCGGGGTCACAAAGTTTGACTGGTTCCCGATGATCCGCGGGCGATTGGTGGCGGTCAACGGCAAAACAATGGGCCCCGCAGACTGGCCCGATGAGCGCGCCAAGCGCCTGGTAGACCGCGAATTCAACCTCTCTACCAGCAGTGCCAAACCAGCGCACAACGAGATCACAGCCGGGCGCTGGACCGACAACGAACAGGGTGCCATCAGCGTGGAAGACGGCATTGCCACCACCTTGGGCTTGAAGCTGGGCGACACGCTGCGGTTTGACATTGGCGGTGTACAGACCGAGTCCAAAATCACCTCGCTGCGCAAAGTCGATTGGGGCTCGATGCGGGCCAACTTTTACGTCATCTACCCGGTGAAGGCCATGCCTGACGTGCCCACCACCTACATGACCGCCTTCAAGGCGCCCGCCACCAAAGGTTTTGACAACGCCCTGGTGCGCAGCTTCCCCAACATCACCGCAGTCGATCTGTCGATCACCCTGGCCCAAATTCAGCGCGTGCTGGACCAGATCATCGGCGCGGTGGAATTTCTGTTTGGCTTCACGCTGGCGGCCGGGCTTGTGGTGCTGTTCGCGGCAGTCACCGCCACCCGGGAGGAGCGCGCGAGAGAGTTCGCCATCATGCGGGCCGTGGGTGCCCGTGCCAGCCTGCTGCACCAGGTGCAGCGCGCCGAGCTGGCGGGTGTGGGCTTGCTAGCGGGGTTTCTGGCGTCCATCGTGGCGGCGATTGTGGGCTGGGCGCTGGCCAAGTATGTGTTTGAATTTGCGTGGACCGTCTCGCTGTGGGTGCCGCTGCTGGGCGCGCTGGCGGGTGCTGTGCTGGCGCTGGCCGCAGGCTGGTGGGGCCTGCGCGGGGTGCTGCGCAGGCCGGTGGTGGAGACGCTGCGTCGTGCTACGTAATAAATAGCAAAGTATTCATACAGGACTGGGGCTTAAGACCTATTTTATGGTAAAAATACAGGAAAAACCACCGTTTGAGACACTGTTCGAGTGGATTGGCGGCGAAGCGCACGTCAAGGCGCTGATTGAGCGTTTTTATGACTTGATGGAGCTGGATCCCAAATTCGCCGCCCTGCGCGCCGCCCACGGCAGCACGCTGGCCGATGCGCGGCAAAAGCTGTTTTGGTTCCTGTGCGGCTGGCTCGGTGGCCCGCAGCACTACACCGAAAAGTTCGGCCATCCGATGCTGCGCGCGCGCCACATGCCGTTCAAAATCGGCATCCTTGAGCGCGACCAGTGGCTGGCCTGCATGGACCAGGCGATGCTGGAAACCGGGGTCGACGAAGCGCTGCGCACGCGGCTCAAAGACTCGTTCTTCCAGACGGGGGACTGGATGCGCAATACGCCTGCGTAGTTTTTCGCGTTGTATTTTCATACTTGAATTTTCATATCAAATGCGTCATACTAAATCAGTAGTGTATGAAAGGCATGTCATGGAAACCGTTGAGTTGACTTTGGCTGAGCGCGGCCAGATCGTGATTCCCAAAGAGGCGCGCGATGCGCTTGGCCTGAAAGCCGGTGCGCGACTCCAGCTTCGCGTAGAGGGCGGGCGTCTGTTGATTGAAAAGAAGGTTCAGCTTGACTTGAGTCGCTGGATCGGCAGCGCGGCAAGCGACGGCCTTTCCACCAGCCAGGCGCTGGCGGAACTCAGGGGTCGTCCGGTGCCCTGGCAGGGCAAAGGTGAAAGGGAGAATGAGAATAAGAGTGAGAGTGAGAGTGCGGCCAAGGACGCTGCGGCT
>JAYVNK010000311.1:0-4104 GCA_043758475.1 Comamonadaceae bacterium
CGCGCGCAAAAGCATGGCGCGAGAGGCCTCCTACAATGCAAAATCAGTTTCACAAAGCAGTTTTTATGGGAACGTCCGACTTGCAAGAACTCTTTTCCCTAAGCCCAGCTGAGCGCATAGAGCTAGCCGAAGACCTGTGGGACAGCGTTGCACTTGAGGCGGCCGGGCAACCGCTTAAAGCCCATGAAATAGCCGAGATTCACAAGCGTCTGGCCGAGCACGCCGCCAACCTGCAAGATGTTGTGCCCTGGAGCACGGTGAAAGCCAATTTGCAAATCGCTTCATAGGCGCAATGCTCAATATCGTCTTTCGCGCCAGCGCCGATGCCCAACTGGTTGCAGCTAAAGCCTGGTATGACCAACAACGGCATGGCCTTGGCGATGAGTTTGCCCGTAGCCTTAAGTCAGCCATCAACCGGATTGCGCGCAATCCGTTGTCAACCCAAAATTGGAATGTCATGGGTTGCTGTGTAGTTGACGCAGCCACCATAATCCATCATCGTTCAAACATTTCAACGCCGCTACTTTTTGCCCGCTCATCCCATGCAGCATTGCCACCTCAACCATCAGCGCTTGACCCTCGCCGCTATTGACGATGTGATTTCGCGTGGGCGTTGGCAGGACTGGGCTGACCTGCGTCGGGTGGCGCTGCAAGACCTGACCTTGCTTGAAAAAGTGCAGCGAATTTGCCAACCGCGTATTTCAGACCCTTACGCCCAGCGCTATCACTTCTGGATGCAATATGCCCAAGAACACCTTGCCGACCGCCAAGTCGCTGCCTGATTGGGAACTGGTGCTCTTGTCTTCTGCGTGTTTGCAGCGCGGGCGGTTTGACGATGTGCTTGCCGAGCTTGAATCTGTAGCGGGCTGGTCAACTGCCAGGGTGCAGCGCCCGGTGCTGATTCTGGGTAGCCTGGACGGAATCGAAACTGGCATCAGGCAGTTGATACGTGATGAGCCACTTGAAACCGTTGTGCTGGACTATCGCGGTGAAAAGCTGACCGTACCCACCGAGGCAGAGATTCTTCGCATCAAGTGCGTGCTGATTCTCAAGCGCAATGCCACCCGCGACTATCTTGACTTTGTGGCGCTTGCCAGGCACATGGGTGATGCAGGTGTGGTGACCGCGCTGCGATCTTTTGACACGCTTGACCCGCAAAGAAATGGTGAATCGCCCCTGCAGCAGTTGCAGGTGCAGCTTGCCAATGCGCTACCTCACGACCTGGAAGAAACCGATCTGCCTGAATACAAAAATCTGGATGCGCAGTGGCATGACTGGAACACTGTCGGGGCTGTTTGCGCCCATCTATCGACCCTTATTTTTGATCGTGTCTGCGATCTTGACAGTGACCAACACTAAACACGCTCGATGATGATGGCCGGTGCCATGCCGCCTGCAGCGCACATCGTCACCAAGCCGCGCTTCAGGTCGCGGCGTTCCAACTCGTCCAGCAGCGTACCGATCAGCATTGAGCCGGTTGCGCCAATCGGGTGGCCGAGCGCCATGGCACCACCGTTGACGTTGACCTTGTTGCGGTCCAGCTTGAGGGTGCGAATGTACTTTTCCATCACCACGGCAAAGGCCTCGTTGATTTCGAACAAATCGATGTCGTCCACTGTCAGGCCCGCCTTGGCCAGCACCTTGCGCGTGGCGGGCACCGGCGCGTTGAGCATCAGCGTGGGCGAGTCGCCCATGTTGGCAAAGGCGACGATGCGGGCGCGCGGTTTCAAGCCGTGCTTGGCAGCGTATTTGGGCGATGCCAGCAGCAGCGCCGCCGAGCCATCCACTACGCCCGACGAGTTGCCTGCATGGTGCACAAAGTTGATGTCCAGCCCCGGGTGCTCCTGCAGGATGAGGCTGCGGTAGGTGTTGCCTTTGCCGTCCAGCGGCAGATCCGCTACACCGGTGAAGGCGGGCTTCAAGCTGGCCAGGCCCTCGGTCGTGGTTTGCGGGCGGGGAAATTCTTCATGGTCCAGCGCCAGGCTGCCATCCGCCTTGAAGACAGGAATCAGGCTCTTTTTGAAGTGTCCGTTTTTGATGGCATGGTCGGCACGGCGCTGGCTCTCCAGAGCGCCCGCGTCCAGGTCGGCACGGCTGATGCCTTCCAGCGTCGCAATGGCGTCCGCGCACACGCCCTGGTGCGATTGCGGCACGTTGGCACGCAGGCGCAGGTTGCCGGCATCCATCATCAGCGGGCCTTCGTCGGCGCCGCGCCGGCCGGGCATGGACATCATCTCGGTGCCACCCGCCACCATCAGGTCTTCCATGCCCGACATGATGCTGGCGGCTGCCAGGTTGACCACCGTGATGCCAGAGCCGCAGAACCGGTCCAGCGTGACGCCGCTGGAGCGAAGATCGTAACCCGCGTCCAGCGCCGACATGCGGCCCAAGTCACAGGCCTGCGCGCCGCGCTGCGAGCTGGTGCCCCAGATGATGTCATCCACATCCGCCGTGTTGATGCCGTTGCGTTCTTGCAGGGCCTTGAGCACGGCAGCGCCCAGGTGCTGCGGGTGCATGTCGGCCAGTGCGCCCTTGCCAAACTTGCCGATGCCGCGCGGCGTGCGCACGGCGTCAATGATGAGAGCGTCTGTCATGGATATGTCCTTTTGGTTATGTTGTGCATTGGCGCCGATTCAGCGGTAAATTCAAATGCAGTGCTGCATCATGATGCCTTAATTCTGTACGTGAAACACCCATGGTGGGTGTCACTGACAGGTCAACACCGCCGTCCCCGCTCCACCCATAATTACGCTCGAAGAGACAAAAAAAGGAACCCCATGCATCCCTTCCTCCACGCGCAAACAACGCCTGATAAACCGGCCTACGTCATGGCCGATACGGGTGAGACGGTCACCTACCGCCAACTGGATGACCGCTCGAACCAGGTGGCGCAGATGCTGCGTGCGCACGGGCTGGCAGCGGGTGACCACATGGCCATCATTCTGGAAAACCACCCGCGCTTCTTCGAACTGTGTTGGGGCGCGCAGCGCGCCGGCATTATCTACACAGCCGTCAGCACACGGTTGACAGCGGGCGAAGCGGCCTACATCGTGCAGGACTGCGGTGCGAAAATGCTGGTCACGTCCCTCGCGCTTGCGGAGTTGGCCCTCGCGCTGGTTTCAGCGACTCCTGGCGTTCGTACGCGGCTGATGCTGGACGGCTGCGCCAACGGGTACCAGCCTTACGAGTCCACGCTGGCCGCCTTCCCCGCCAAGCGAATTGCAGATGAAACTGCCGGCGGCGACATGCTGTACTCATCCGGCACCACGGGCAGGCCCAAAGGCGTTTTTGCGCCGCCCGAGTCACCCCAGATCGACGCCAGCAATTCACTCATTGAGGTCTGCAAAACCATTTACGGCATCAACGGGCAAAGCATTTACCTCTCCCCGGCACCGCTGTACCACGCCGCACCCCTGCGCTTCAACATGGTGGCAATGCGCCTGGGTGCCACCTGTGTGGTGATGCCGCATTTTGATCCCCAGGAGTTTTTGCGGCTGGTGGCCAAACACCGCATCACCCACACGCAACTGGTGCCCACGATGTTTGTGCGCATGCTCAAGCTGCAACCGGCTGAACGGACGGCGCACGACATGTCGTCGCTCAAATTTGCCATCCATGCCGCAGCGCCCTGCCCCATTCCCATCAAGGCGCAGATGATTGCCTGGTGGGGGCCGATCATTTGGGAGTACTACGCCGGCACCGAAGGCAACGGCATGACGCTCGTGCATTCGGCCGACTGGTTGACGCACCAGGGCACCATCGGCAAGGCGGTGGTGGGCAAGCTGAAAATCTGTGACGATCAGGGCAATGAGGTCCCAACCGCCAAGGAAGGAACGATCCATTTCGCAGATGGCAAGGCGTTTGAGTACCACAATGACCCCGAGAAAACCGCCGGATCGCGCAACGCCAAAGGCTGGACCACGCTGGGCGACATTGGTTATGTGGATGGCGAGGGGTTTTTGTACCTGACCGACCGCAAGGCGCACATGATCATCTCGGGAGGCGTCAACATCTACCCGCAGGAGGCCGAGAACGTGCTGATCAACCACCCCAAGGTGGCCGACTGCGCGGTGCTGGGCGTGCCCAACGAGGAGTTTGGCGAGG
>JAYVNK010000312.1:0-4102 GCA_043758475.1 Comamonadaceae bacterium
ACCCGAACAATGGCGGGCCCGTGTTGGGGGATTGTGTGTGGGTAATTCGCGCCTGGCGTTTGCTGTGGCGTGTGCCTTTGCAGGGCCATTGATGCGACCGGCTGGCATGGAAAGTGGCGGCTTTCACTACCGGGGAGATTCCTCAAGCGGCAAGACCACGGCTTTAAAGCTGGCTGCCAGCGTGTGGGGCGGTGCCAGCTATTTGCAGCGCTGGCGATCCACCGACAACGCCCTGGAAGCCACAGCGGCACAACACAGCGATGGCCTGCTGATACTTGATGAGCTGGCACAGGTTGACCCCAAGACGGCGGGCGAATGTGCCTACATGCTGGCCAATGAGCAGGGCAAGGCACGCGCAACCCGAGGCGGTACACCACGCGCCCGGCAATCCTGGCGGCTGCTGTTTTTAAGCGCTGGTGAGCTGGGGCTAGCCGACCATATGGCAGAGGGCCAAAAACGCACACGTACCGGGCAGGAAGTACGCATGGTGGACATCCCAGCCGATGCGGGCCTGGGGCTGGGTGCGTTTGAATATTTGCATGGCCATGAGGGCGGCTCTGACTTTTCCCGATACATAACAGGCCACGCTGCCAGTGTGTACGGTGCACCAGGCCACGCTTGGCTGGACTTCCTCACAACCCATGCCGACACACTCAAGGCCAGCATACGGGGGGCAGCGGCTGCGCTGGCGGCTGTGATGCTGCCAGAGGCTGCCAGCGGGCAAGTGGAGCGAGTGGGCGCAAGGTTTGCGCTGGTGGGTGCAGCCGGTGAGATGGCCACAGCGGCGGGCCTGACAGGCTGGCCAACCGGTGAGAGTGAAAGGGCTGCACTGGCGTGCTTCAACGCCTGGCTGGCTGCCCGTGGTGGCAAAGGTAGTGGGGAGGTGGTGGCCATGTTGCGACAAGTGCGGCGCTTTCTTGAGACGCACGGCGATGGCCGCTTTGCCATGTGGCACCGCGGAGCTGATGACCATGCGCCCAAGACGCTACAGCGAGCCGGTGTGCGGCGCATGTTGGGCGATGATGGCCAGCCAATCAAGACCAATAGCCAGCATGGCCATGAGTTTGGGGAGCGTATGCCCGCTGCGCTGGGTGAAGGCGTGAGCTTTGAATACTTTGTCCTGGCTGAAGCCTTCCGGGCTGAAATCTGCCAAGGCTTTGACTACCAGGCGGTGTGCCGTGTGTTGCTAGATCATGGTTGCCTTGCACCTGACAAGGGCCGTGCGTTCGACTGTAAAGCCCGCTTGCCTGGCATTGGTAAAGCTACCTGCTACCGCATCACGCCCGCCATATTTGACCTTGACCTATGACACAGCCCCACACAATGCAGGCGCTTGCACGGCCAGAGTGAGCCAATGCGGGGCCGCAGTGAGGCGGTGGGGTGTGGGGGCTACTTTCGCGCTGCAAATGCCCGGTGGCCAGAACAACAGGCACCAGACTATATGAAGGGGTGCACCGCTACGCACTTTCGTGGAGAGATTTGCCCCCACTGCCCCCACTATTGAAAACTCAGTGGGGGCACGGGAAGCCCCTGTTTATGCGGTGTCCCCGCTGCCCCCACTGTCCACACTGCAAATGTCAGCACACCGAGGTAGAACACTGGGTCGATTTGTTGCATTCGGGCGGGTCGGGCTGCCTGATCCTCGATTGGTTTCGACCTGGTGTGCTCTTTTGTGTCGGCTTGCAAGGAGGGGGAGGGGCGGTCAAAAGTCTGTAGCTTTTCAAGCCGGGACTGAACCTATAGAACAATTTTTGCGTGCGCAGGTTTTGGGGGGAGGGGGGTATTCGTCATCCCATGGCCGCGCACGATGCCCTGCTTTCCGCTGAGTAGCCACTGTGAAGGCTCAAAATTGACCCGGCTTGGAGGGGGAGTTTTGCCAGTTTTTTGCGGCGAAAACACAGGCATTTTGAGTGCTGTTTGCATCGTAGCGCCTTGTTACTTATGCCCCCAAATTTGGGAATTCTGCCCCCATTTGTGCCCCCTGATGCCCCCGGAATGTGGCACACTTCCACACACGCTAACAGACTACGCTGATAGATTTATACGAGATTTTTATAGGGGAAAAGAAAAAAGCCGCACGTTACTGGAACGATACGGCCTTATCTTTGGTGCCCGGGGCCGGAATCGAACCGGCACGCCTCGCGGCGCGGGATTTTGAGTCCCGTGCGTCTACCAATTCCACCACCCGGGCGACGCTGTGTACAGCGCCAAATTATGGCACAGTGCGGGGTATGACCCAGCTTACGACACACCGCAAAAAATATCCCACCATTGAAGACACGATTGGCAAGACGCCGCTGGTCGCCCTGCAGCGCATTGGCGCGGCTGGCAACGCCGAGCGCGGCAACGTGATTTTGGGCAAGCTTGAAGGCAATAATCCGGCCGGTTCTGTGAAAGACCGGCCTGCCATGTCGATGATCGCGCGCGCGCAGGAGCGCGGCGAGATCAAGCCTGGTGACACCTTGATTGAGCCCACTTCGGGCAACACCGGCATTGCGCTGGCCATGGCAGCGGCCATCAAGGGCTACCGCATGATTTTGATCATGCCGGAAGACCTGTCGATCGAGCGTGTACAGACCATGAAAGCCTTTGGCGCCGAGCTGATCCTCACCCCCAAGAGCGGCGGCATGGAATACGCACGCGATCTGGCCGACCAGATGGTGACGGCAGGCAAGGGCCGGGTGCTGGACCAGTTTGCCAACCCCGACAACCCGCGCGCGCATTTTGAGACCACCGGCCCCGAACTGTGGGAGCAAACGCAGGGCGAGATCACCCATTTTGTGAGCGCCATGGGCACCACCGGCACCATCACCGGCGTGTCGAAGTTTTTGAAGCAGAAAAACAAGGCCATCAGGATCATCGGGGCGCAGCCGTCGGAGGGCTCTCGCATTCCCGGCATCCGCAAGTGGCCGACCGAGTATTTGCCAAAAATTTATGACCCGGCCAATGTGGATGAACTGGTCTACGTGACTCAGGCCGATGCCGAGGAGATGGCCCGCCGCCTTGCGCGCGAAGAGGGCATCTTTGGCGGCGTGTCTGCAGCCGGTGCTTGCTGGGTGGCGCAGGAGATTGCCAAGCGCGAGAAAAACGCCACTATTGTGTTCATCGTCTGCGACCGGGGCGACCGGTACCTGTCTACCGGCGTGTTTCCCGCCTGAAAGTCGGTTTTTGGGTGTCGAAAGTGCCTGTAGCCCTTGTGTAGCATGCATAGTGAGCTACTAAAAGTATAGTCTTTAGAAATTTAACAACACCATGGCCCACGAATTCAAGTTTTGCCCCAATTGCGCCACGCCTCTGGAGATGATTGCCAGCCTGGAAGATGGCGGCGAAGTACAGCGCATGCGCTGCGTGGCCTGCGGCTACACGCACTGGAACAACCCGGTGCCGGTGCTGGCGGCAGTGATTGAGTACAACGGCCAGATTCTGCTGGCCCGCAATGCGGCCTGGCCCGGCAAGATGTATGCGCTGATTACCGGATTCATGGAAGCGGGCGAAACGCCGAAGGGTGGAATTGAGCGCGAGATTGCCGAGGAAACGTCGCTGAAAACTCATGAGCTAAACCTGATCGGCGTGTACGACTTTCAGCGCATGAACCAGATCATCATTGCCTACCACGCGGTGTGCAGCGGCGAGGTAAAGCTCTCTCCTGAGCTGGTGGACTGGAAGCTGTATGCGCCCGAAGACGTGAAATGCTGGCCTGCGGGCACCGGTCACGCGCTGGCGGACTGGCTCAAGTCACGCGGGCACGAGCCGCAGTTTGTGGAGTGGTCGCGCCGGGCTTAAGCCGTCTTGCCGTCCAAATTGCTTAAAATTGCCGCAAATCTTTAGGAAATTGCATGAACATCGACCAAGAGCTGGACACCCGTGGCCTGAACTGCCCGCTGCCAATTTTGAAAGCCAAGAAGGCGCTGTCCGCCATGGAAAGCGGCCAGGTGCTGCGCGTGACTGCCACCGACTCAGGCTCCGTGCGGGACTTTCAGGCGTTTGCGCGGCAGACCGGCAATGAGCTGCTGGAGCAGCAGACGGCCGGTGCCGACTACATCCACGTGATGCGTCGGCGCTAGTTCAAGGCGTCAGCCGCGCTAGCTGGTCCTGCACCTTG
>JAYVNK010000313.1:0-12411 GCA_043758475.1 Comamonadaceae bacterium
GTATCCAGATCATCATTGCCAAACTCGGCCACTATTATGCGAACATTCATGTTGACTTCACTCCAATACTGTGAGGGTCAGGCTTGGAGTAGTGATTCAACAGATGGTTCAATATATATGAAACACTGCACTAGCTCGTTTGGAGGGGGTGGTGAGCAATATGCCGCCGTGCAGTCTAGGTGGGGTGTCGACGCCTAGTACCCAGACACACAAATATCGGAACATGAAAGCGCGCTTTCCCACCCATGCCGTCGTTGCAACTACTCGCCATAGCCAAAGCGATGTCTGTGTTTTGCGCCCTGGCTTGGGCGCGAAATCACTACTTTCATTTTGTTCCGCTATTTGTGTGGCTGGGTACCAGCGCATGCAAGCCGGGATCGGCACATTGATGGGCAAGGTCACCGGCGTGCCACAGGGCGGCTCGGTGATCGTGTACAAGCTTTCGAAGTAAACCGGGACGGGTGAAGGCTGGCCTCGTCGGCCTTCACTCAACAGCGCAGCTACCTTGGTGGGATGCGGCTCAGCCTTGGCGCCACTTGCGCTCGGCGGTGTCCCAGGCGCCCAGCGCCTGCAGGTCAGGCACCCAAGCCAGGCCGGACTTGGCGTCGGACGACGCGGCCTCGGGGGTAACCAGCACGTCCAGCAGCGCCGGTGCCCCCGCGCGAACGACTGCCAATGCACGCTGGATGGCACCAGGCAAATCCTCGGCGCGCTCCACGCGTTCGGCGTGCAGGCTGAAGGCGCGCGCCATCGCCGCATGGTCGGCAAACTGCAGGCGCGTGCCCACCACCTTGCCGTGGGTCTCCTGCTGGTCGCGCACTTCGATGGCCCAGCTGCCGTTGTTGGCCACGACGATCAGCACCGGCGCCTTGTGGCGCGCGGCGGTGTCGATTTCCATCGCGTTGAAGCCAAAGGCGCCGTCGCCCGTGGCCACCACCACGGTGCGATCCGGGCAGGCCAGGCTGGCCGCCACGCCGAAGGGCGTGCCGATGCCGATGCAGCCCAGCGAGCCGGGGTCGAGGTAGCTCGTGGCCGGCAGACCGACGCGGGCAAAGCTGAGAAAGTCGCCACCGTCGGCAACCAGGATGGCGTCGCGCGGCAGGGCTTCGCGCAGCGCGGCGAGCAGCCGGTTCGGGTGCATCAGGCCGTCACGGCCAGGGGCTGCCTGGGCCATGGCCGTGACCAGCTTGTCGGCACGCGCCAGGTGCTTGGCGCGGGTGCTGCGTGCCCACTCGACGTCGGTGGCCGCAGCGCGGTCGCCAGCACGTGCCAGGATGGCCTCCAGCGCTGCCGCCGGGCTGGCGTAGATTTCAGCCGCGCCGCGCCGGTTGTCGCGCAGCTCGGCGGCGCAGTCGGCGATGCGCACGAAGCGCGCGTTACCAAACACCGCAGGCGAACCGTAGGCAAGCTGGAAGTCGAGTCGGCGGCCGACGGTGACTACCACATCAGCCTCGCTCATCACCGAGCCGCGCATGGCCGCCACCACCGACGGGTGCTCTTCGGGCACGAGACCGCGGCTCTCGCCGGTGTCAAGGTAGAGCGCGTTCAGGCGCTCCAGCAGGCGCTGCAGCGGCACCCCTGCGGCACGTGCGCCCCGGCCTGAGATGAACAGCGGGCGGCGTGCCGACCACAGCAGTTCCACCGCTTCGTCGATGGCCGCCGGGTCGGGCATCAGGCTGCGCCGGGGGCGCGGCACCATCAGCTCGGGCAGTTGCACCGCGCGGGACACCTCGGCGCGCAGCGTGTCGACGGGGAAGTCCAGATAGACCGGGCCCGGCTCGCCGCCGGCATGGCCGAGCGCGCGCGACACAGCTTCGTCCAGCTCTTGCAGCGCCAGGTCGGGCTCGCGCACGGTGCGGGCGTAACGGGTGAGCGGACGCACGAACTCGGTGTGCGCCATGTCTTGCAGCGCGCCACGGTTTTCCTGCGCGCGCGGTGGCGTGCCCGAGAGCACCAGCACCGAGGCCTTGGCCACATAGGCGTTGGCGATGCCGGTCATCGCGTTGGTGACGCCGGGTCCGGCGGTGACCAAGGCCACGCCCAGGCCGCCGGTGAGTTCGGCATGGGCGTGCGCCATGTAGACGGCGGCCCGTTCGTCGCGCACGTCGATGATGCTGATGCCTTCGGCGTCCAGCCGCATCCATATCGGCATGATGTGGCCGCCGCACAGGCCAAATACGCGGTCAACGCCGCGTGCCTTGAGAAAGCGCGCCACCAGCGAGGCGGTGCAGGTGGCGGAAACGGTAGACGTGCTCATGATGACGGTGCCTTGAAACGGTTAAGAGAAAGCCAGTGGAGATCCACGGCACGGCGGTAACGATAGAAAGGCCCGCCAGCGGCGCCAGCACGTAGCCCGCGATGGGCTTCATGCCGTCCTTCGGGAAGGTTTTTACTGTGGACTGCCATAATCGTATTCTGAATTCAGAATTACAATATCAGGATTATCCCTTATAGAACTCTGAATTCAGAGTTCTATAATTCGGCTTATTTGAGACACACTTTCTGGCGCACCGGTGAAATCCTTCGGGTCGCGCGCCGAGGTGTGTTGCATCGCCCCTGAAGGAGACCTCTGATGAACCATATGCTCACCGTCGCCGAAGCCGTGCAGGCGCATGCGCGCCTGCAGCCCGACAAGATTGGCGCACGCGACTCCCGGCGTGCGTTGACCTTCGCGCAATGGCACGAGCGCGCCAGCCGGTTGGCCAACGGCCTGCTCGCGCTGGGCCTGGTGAAAGGCGACCGGGTCGCGCTGCTTGCGTACAACTGCGTGGAGTGGATGGAGATGTATGTGGCGCTGGCGCGGGCCGGCCTGGTGGCGGTACCGATCAATTTCCGCCTCACCGCGCCGGAAATCGCCTACATCGCCTCGCACTGCGAGGCCCGCGCCTTCATCGTGCAGGGCGAACTGCTGGATCGCGTCGATTCGATCCGCGCTGAACTGGCCATTGAGGCGCACGCCTACGTCAGCATCGGTGCCCCGGCCGCCAGCGGCTGGCGGGATTACGAAGCGCTGATCGAGGCCGCCGGAACTGACACCCCCGCCCAGGCCGTGGGGCCGGCCGATACCTGCGCGCTGATGTACACCTCGGGCACCACTGGCCGGCCCAAGGGCGCCATCCGCAGCCATGAGGGCAACACCTTGATCGCCCTGGCCACGGCGGTGGAGATGGGCTTCACGCGCCATGACACCGCCCTGCTGGTGATGCCCATGTGCCACGCCAACTCGCTGTACTTCAGCCATACGTTCATGCACCTGGGTGCCACTTGCGTGATTGACGACCGCAAGAGCTTCGATCCCGAGTCCCTGCTGGCCACGCTGGCCCGCGAGAAGGTGACCTTCACCTCGCTGGTACCCACGCACTACATCATGATGCTGGGGCTGCCTGAAGCCACCAAGGCGAAGTACGACGTGGCCGCAGTGGAGAAGCTGATGATCTCATCAGCGCCGGCGCGCAAAGACACCAAGCTCGCAATTCTGGAGCACTTCCGCAACGGCCATCTCTACGAGCTGTATGGCTCCACCGAAGCGGGCTGGGTCACGCTGCTGCGCCCCGAAGAACAAATCGACCAGCTGGGCTCGGTAGGCCGCGAATGGGCCGGCTCGGGTGCCATCCGAATGCTCGACGCCGGGGGCCGCGAGGTGCCAGACGGCGAGGTGGGCGAACTGCATTCGCGCACACCCTACGTGTTTGACGGTTACTGGAAGGACCCGCAGAAGACGGCCGAGTGCTTGCGTGGCGACTGGTGTTCGGTGGGCGACATGGCGCGGCGCGGCGCGGGCGGCTACATCACCCTGGTGGACCGCAAGAGCAACATGATCATCAGCGGTGGCGAGAACATCTACCCCTCGGAAGTCGAAAGCATTCTGGGCGCGCACCCGGCGATCAAGGACGTGGCCGTCATCGGCGTGCCTCACGACAAGTGGGGCGAGGCCGTGCAGGCGGTGGTCGTGCTCCACGCCGGGCACGAAGCCACCCCGACCGACCTGCTGGATTGGTGCCGCAGCCGCATCGCCGGTTACAAACGCCCACAGGCCGTTGTCTTCATGGCCGACGTTGATATGCCGCGCACCGCCACCGGCAAGATACTGCACCGTGTGTTGCGCGACCGGATGGCGGCGCAAGCCGTGAACTGATGCGCTTGCCGGGCCCTTGCAGCACGGTCTGCCGGGACGGTGCCAAAATAGAGATCTTGCCCCTCCACCGCCCTGTGTCCACCACGCCTGCATGAAAACCCTTGCGGCCCAGCCTAACCTCGTGCATCAGGTGCGCGACGCGGTGCTCGACGAAATCACCTCTGGCCACCTGGCACCGGGCGAACGCATCATCCAGGAGCAGATAGCGAAGACGCTGGGCGTGTCACGGCAGCCGGTGCAGCAGGCGCTGATCCTGCTGCGCAGCCAGGGTGTGCTGCAAGACGCGCCTGGCCGCGGCCTGGTCGTCGCGTCGCTGGACCCGGAGCATGTGGGGCACATGTACGACATTCGCGCCGTGATTGAAGGCCTGGCCTGCCGCCGCGCCGCGCTGACCAATGCCGAGCGCGCCAGCAAGCTGGGCCCGGCCCTGATTGAGGCCGGCCGCAAGGCGGTGGCTGGCGGCTCAGTGGCGAAGATGATCGGCGCCGACATTAAATTCCATGAGTTCCTTTGCGCGCTGTCGGGCAACCCACTGGTGAGCCCCGCGCTCCTGACGCACCTCACCTACACCCAGCGCGTGATGGGCGAGGTGCTGCTGCGCGACGAGAAGCCCCGCGATATCTGGGACCAGCATGCCGAGATACTCGACGCAATTTGCAGCCGCGATGCCGAGCGTGCCGAGTCGCTGGTGCGCCAGCACATCACGCAGGCATCCGGGTTTATGGTCTCGAGGATGCGTGGCAACACGGCGGGTCCGGTCAAATGACTGGAGCGGGACCGGGACGGTTGCCGAAATGCCGGGTCAAATGCCGGGTGAAATGCCTCGTCATTGGCGGGCGATGGGTCATTGTGACTGGAAAACGGCATCAATTTCCCATATTTTAGCCTTGTAGCCCTTGTCCACAGTGAATAGTTAGCTATTATTTTAGTAACATTGGGTGTGTCCCGTGTTGACTGGGTTTTTTGCGATTTGCCAGGGGTCTGCCGCAGCGGCTTCACTAGCTGTTGACGGTTGCACCACCAAACGCCATCCGGTTGACCTCGCCCGTGAAAATGCGGTACGGGAAAACGGCGTCCAGCGCGCGGGGATCGCTCCACTGCGTGTCGCTGACTTGGGGAGGCGGGTCTTATCGGGTTCAAGCATGTCAAGCTCGTAGCTGCGGCTCGAGCCAGCGCGCAAGCAGCACACCCGCAACGCCACCCACGCCTTGCGACACCACAAACCCCAGCGCGCTGGCCGGTGCAATGCCGGCAAAGCTGTCGCTCATCATGCGGCCCATCACGGCGGCCGGGTTGGCAAATGAGGTGCTGGCGGTGAACCAGTAGGCCGCGCCGATGTAGCAGGCCACAAGCAGGCTGGCTTTGCCCGGCGGTGCGCGCAGGATGACGAAGATCAGCCCGGCGGTGGCGATGCCTTCGGCCACCCACTGGCCCCAGCCAGTGAATTGGCCCGCCGCATCAAAGCCGCCGCGCGGTTTGGTGCTGAACTGGAGGATGGGCAGGTCAAACATCAGGTGTGATGCCCAAGCACCAGTCACTGCACCCAGCAGTTGAAATACTATATAAAATATAGCTGCATACGAACTATTCACGTGGGCTAGAGTGCCTTTTAACCACATAACCAGAGTCACCACAGGGTTGAAATGCGCGCCGCTGGTCGGGCCAAGCGTTTCGATCAGCACATACAGCGCAAAAACCGTGGCCAGCGTGTTCGCCAGCAGCGCCACACCGTTGTTGCCGCCGCTCAGGCGCTCGGCCATGATGCCGGAGCCAATCACGGCACACAGCAGCGCGGCGGTTCCTGCAAACTCGGCCAGCAGCTTCTGGGGCAGGGTGGGTGCCAAGGCTTGTTGAACGTCAGCACTCATGACTTGGCGAGATCACGCGCACGGGTCTGCAACATGAGTCTGTCCACACTTTGCGCCGGCAGGTTCACTAGCAGCTCCAGACGGCGGCGCATGGCGTGCAGGGTCTGGCGGAAGGCTTCCCGGCGCTGCTCTTCGGTGCCCTCCTGCGCAGACGGGTCGGCATAGCCCCAATGCGCGGTGGCTGGCTGGCCGGGCCAGTAGGGGCATACCTCCCCTGCGGCGTTGTCGCACACGGTGATCACCAGATCCATGTGCGGCGCAACAGGCTTGGCAAACTCATCCCAGCTTTTGCTGCTCAAGCCTTCGGTTGGGATGCCAGCCGCCTGCAAGGTTTTGATGCCCAGCGGGTGGGGTTGCTGATGCGCGCGCGGGCTGCTGCCCGCCGAATACGCCCTGAAGCGGCCCTTGCCAATGTGGTTCAAAACGGCCTCGGCCAAAATGCTGCGGGCCGAATTGTGGGTGCATAAAAAGAGCACGTTGATGGTTCGGCCGGACATGGTTAAAAGCTCCTTGAAAGTGAAAAGATGAGGTTGATGGCAAGCTTAAAAATCAGCAAGTGGTGCACAGACTGTCGGGTTGGGTGCGGGAGGCGATGGCGTTCTGCCCGCCGCGTGTCAGGTCAAGTTCCGGCACGATCAGCACCGGTGAAAAGCCGCCGCCTGCCGTGCGGAAGTTCGTGGTTTGCCCGCTGTAGGTGCGTGCCACCAGCAACTGGATGTGTCCGTCATAGGTGTAGGCGCGAATGTCGAACTTGAGCCGCGTCGCCACGCCGCCCACGTTTGCCAACCGCTGCCCCGGTGGCACCAGTGCCTGGGCGACAAAGTCGCCCGCCAGAATGTCAGCCCACGCGCGGCGCGTGAGTTTGTCGCCCCGGTAGGCTGCCTTGCCCCCGTAGCCCGACACCGGTTTGAAGAAGAGCTGGCGGCGCTTTGCCCACAGGGCCTCCGCCTTGTCGGAGGTCACGACCTGAGTCGGCGGAATGGCATGGCGCAGGCATTGCCGGTCGGCAGCGGGCACGTTCCAGCTTGCCAGCAAGGCATCGTCAGACAGAGTGACCAGATTGCGCTTGTTGGCCCGCAGCGCGTGGGCATGCGGATGGGGCGTGACCACGGCGGCGCCGGCCACATAGGCATCGCGCAGAGCCTGGTGGGCACTTTGAGAAAAATCGAAATCTGTCAGGCGGTTGTAGACCATGTCAATGGCAGTTGTGCCCAGCCACAGCGTGCCGTCGCGCCAGGCCAGGTCTTTGGCGTCGGCAATCAGCGCCTGCACGCCGCGCTGTGCAAACATCTGGCGGCACAGTGCGAATTCAGGGGCAAGGTATTGGGCCTGCGGTGCGTCGTCCACAATGGCCACGGTGCGCGGACAAGCAGGAGCCGTGGGGTTGCCGTGCAAGCCGATCTGATCCCGCTGCAAGTGCCACTCGCGCATGAACATGTCAAAAAACGTTTGCTCCAGCGCGTCCAGCCGGGTGGTGGTTTCCATCACCAATCCCATGGGTTCGCAGCAGGCTCGGTGCGCACGGGCCAGCGCGGCACTGAGCAGTGCGCCGCCTGCGTTGGTGTTGATCTCAATGAGCTGCGGGCCGGTGGCGTTGGGGTTGCCCGCGTCCACGTGAAAGTCGTACCCCATGAAGGCACCCAGTGGCCCGAACGCCGGCTCTGCAATGGCGGGGGCTTGGGCCAGCGCTGTGGCCCGGTAGGCCGGCAGGACCATCACACGCTCAATGGCCTTCACGGCTTCTGCGATGGCGCGGTGGGTTGCGCTGGAGACGAACACGACGCTGCTGGAAAAAAGGTGCGGCTGCAGCTCGGCCATGCTGCCAGACAGACCTTGCAGTGACGGGTCTCGCTCCAGCTCATGGCGCAGGCGGCTGGCATCCAGCGTGATGCACTGGCATGCGTGGTTGAGCGTCTCAGCGATGTTCATGGGCATGGTGCTGTAGGCAGGCGGGGCCAACGCATGGGAGTCAGCAAATGACGCAGGCGGCCATCGCAGGCACCGCGCACGGCACGCCCTGGCAGCAGTTGTCAGTCAAGTACGCGATCAGCTCGGTCATGGCGACGAAATTCGCGCTGTAGTGAATTTTTCTGCCATCGGGCCGCTGTACCAGCAGGCCGACGTGGGTGAGCTCTTTGAGGTGGAATGAAAGCGCGGATGGCGCAATTTCCAGCCGGGTGGCAATGACACCGGCCGCGAGGCCCTCTGGCCCTTCTTGTACCAAAAGCCGGAAAACCGCCAGCCGAGCGTCATGGGCCAGGGCGTTCAACGCAAAAACTGTTTCTGAAGCATTCATAACTTCATTATTTCACGAAATCACGAAATTATGAAATGTTTGTGACAATCGGTAAATCACGTGTTCGGTCCAGCGCCAAGTTACCGCCCCAGCATCGGAAACAGCTTGATCAGCCCCTCCGACATCACCTCCACCGACAGCGCAGCCAGGATCAGCCCCATCAGCCGCGTCATCACGTTGATGCCGGTTTTTCCCAGCAACCGCGCAATCGGCTGGGCAGCGGCAAAGCACAGCGCCGTGGCCAGCGCGATGACCAGGCCGTAGCCTACCAACCTTGCGAGCTGGGGAAAGGTTTTGGCCTTTTCAGCCTAAATCACCGCGGTGGACAGGGTGGCCGGCCCGGTCAGGAGCGGGATGTCCAGCGGCACCACGGCGATGCTGGTGCGTGCGGCGGAGACGCCATGCGGGCCGTAGCCGCGCGCTACGCCCGGCCTGGCGCGGGCACTGGCCGGGGAGCCGGCGTCAGAGCCAGACAACGCCTGCCCGGCCAACATCGAATCGGTCTGGGCCTCCTTGATCTCGATGATGGTGGACTTGGCCTCAGCCGGTTCGGCGTTCAGCATGGCAAGGGACGAGGTCAGCAGCAGCATGCCCCCGCCCACCTGGAAGCTGGCCAGCGAAATGCTGAAGAAGTCCAGAATCCGCAAGCCCAGCAGCGCGCTGATCGCAATCACGCAAAACGCGCTGAACGACGCAATCCAGATGTGCGCCTGCGTTCCTGTGTGCTGTAACCCAGGGTGTAGTGGATGAAAAATGGCACGATGGCCAGCGGGTTGACGATGGCCAGCAGGGTGACCAGGGGTTTGTAATCCATGGGCGGTATTGTGGCGGCCAGTTACCTGCCACCCGCCACATCCACAAACGAGCCCGTGGTGTAGCTGGAGTCATCGGTCATCAACCACACAATGGCCTTGGCAACTTCCAGCGCGCTGCCGGCGCGTTTCATGGGCAGGCTGGAGGCCAACTGGCGGGCGCGGTCGGGCTGGCCGCCGCTGGCGTGAATGTCGGTGTCGATGATGCCGGGGCGCACGGCGTTGACGCGGATGCCTTCGCCCGCAACTTCTCCGGCCAGCCCCAGCGTAAAGGTGTCAATCGCCCCTTTGCTGGCCGCGTAGTCAACATACTGACCGGGTGAGCCCAAGCGCGCCGCCGCGCTGCTGACATTGACAATGCTGCCGCCCGCGCCGCCGTGCTGCGTGCTCATGCGCTTCACAGCTTCGCGCGCGCAGATAAAACTGCCCAGCACGTTGATGTCAAACATGCGCTTCAGGCGCGCCGCACTCATGCCATCCACGCGCGACGCCATATCCACCACGCCCGCGTTGTTCACCAGGGCGGTAATGCGCCCCAGCTTGGCATCCACCTTGGCAAACATGGCGAGGATGTCGGCCTCAACCCCCACGTCCGCCTGCACCGTGATGGCCGTGCCACCACCCGCACGGATTTGCCGCACCACCTCGTCTGCGGCCAGCGAGCGGGCGGTGTAGTTCACGGCCACCGCAAAGCCGCGCCCGGCGGCCAGAAGTGCGGTGGCTGCGCCAATGCCGCGCGAGCCGCCGGTGATGAGGGCGACCGGACGGTTGTCAGGGGTGGGCACAATGGAGCTCATGTTTCTTTTGCAGGATAGAGTTTGCAGGGTTTGAAGATTCAGGGTAAAAACGGCCTTCGGCATCCTGGCCTGCATGCCCCATGACATGCCTTGGCCGACAACCATGTTAGCCGCAAAAACCGACCCCACCGACCCGTCAGATCGAGCCCCCGAATCAACCCATCACCCACTGTCAGAACAGGCCGCGACACCCATGAGCAAGACCATCGATTACTACTTCACCCCGCAAAGCCCATGGACTTACCTCGGCCACGCGCGCTTTGCGGCCATGGCCGAGGCGGCAGGCACCACGGTGCGGGTTTTTGCGGCCGACTATGGCCGGGTTTTTGCGGCCTCTGGCGGGCTGCCACTGGGCAAACGCGCGCCGCAGCGCCAAGCCTACCGGCTGATGGAGCTGGCCCGCTTTAGGGATTTCTCGGGCCTGCCGATGAACATCCAGCCCAAGTGCTTTCCGGTGGCTGGCGACGACGCGTCGCGCCTCATCATCGCTGTGGACAGACTAGACGGCGGGCCGGCTGCCATGCGCCTGAGCGCGGCCGTGTTTGCCGCCGTGTGGGAGCGGGAGCTGGACATTGCAAGCAGCGACACCCTGGCCGGCTTGCTGGCGCACTGCGGGCTCAGCGCGAGCCGCCTGTCCGAGTCGCTTGAGCCCGCCATCCAGCAGCAGTACGAGGCCAACACCCAGGCCGCGATCGACACCGGTGTGTTTGGCGCGCCCAGCTATGTGCTGGATGGCGAGATTTTCTGGGGCCAGGACCGGCTGGACTTTCTGGAGCGCGCCCTCAACGCGCCCTCGCACAGCATCCACTGATACCAGCCGCCTTCCGTGCCAGACTACCCCCCGCGCTGAATCGTAAACCGCCGTTTTCATTTTTTTCAACCCAAGGAATTGCCATGTCAGACAAACGCCAGCTCACCGTTGAACTCACCTCAGAAGACGGCTTTACCCTGCCCACTTACGTGTCGCTGCCCGATGGCAGGCCGCGCGGGGCCATCGTCGTATTGCAGGAAATTTTTGGCGTCAATTCGCACATCCGCAATGTGGCCGACGGCTATGCTGCGGCGGGTTATTTGGCGGTGGCTCCGGCCACCTTTCACCGCGTGAAGGCCGGTGTTGAACTGGGCTACACCGGTGACGACATGGGTGCCGGCATGGCGCTCAAGGCGGCAGTTGAGGCCATGGCCAGCCCGGGCGGCAGCGCCATCACGCCGCTGGTGATGCAGGATATTGCGGCTGCGGTGAAGTACGCGTCCGTTGCCGCCAACATGTCCACGCAGGACACCGTTGCCATGGGCGGGCAGGGCAGCAAGGTGGGGGTGGTGGGCTATTGCTGGGGCGGCCTGCTCACCTGGCGCGCGGCCTGCATGCTCGGTGGCGTGAGCGCCGCCGTGCCCTACTACGGTGGCGGCATGACAGTGGGCGACGAGCCCGCGCGCCAGCCCAAGTGCCCGGTGCTGTGCCATTTTGGCGAGCAGGACAAACACATCACCCTGCCCACTGTGCTGGCGTTCAAGGCGGCCCAAAAGGCGGTCGAGGTGCAAATTTATGCGGCAGACCACGGCTTTAACTGTGACCAGCGCGGCTCTTACAACGCCGACGCCGCCAAGCTGGCGCTGGATCGCACGCTGGCGTTTTTCAGGCGCCATGTGGGCTGAGGGCGCGGACACGAATGTCATGGCCGTTGCTGGCGGCCTTCCGGGGCGAAAAAAGAGGTCAATTCAGCCTGGAGCGCCTGAAAACACGCCATTTCTGCCAAAAAATCGATGTTTTATGCCTCTAGCCCTTGTACACAGTGCATGTGTAGCTATTATTAGTGTAGCATTTGCAGGTACCGGGCATGCCGCCGACTACACCGGCCCGTTGTTTGACGCGCACCTGCATTACAACGACGAGGCGCGCAATGGCCCCAACGGACAAGGGCAGGGGCCGCACCCCATCAGCGATGTGCTGGCGCGCATCCAGCGCAACGGCGTCAAGGCGGTGCTGGCCAACTCGCGGCCCAATGACGGCACCAAGGCCCTGGCGGCGGAGCCATCCAAAGGCGAATTGCAGGTGGTGCCCTTCATCCGCCTGTACCGCAACCGCGCCGATTACGACAGCTGGTTTCGCGACGAGACGATTTACGACATGGTGCTGGCGGAGTACGCGCGTGGCGCGCGTGCCACAGCGGCTGGGTCACTCGGCCAGCCGTTCAAGGGCATCGGCGAATTCCACCTGTACGACAGCGCCAACGCCAACGGCGCGGTCGCCAAAAAGCTCATGGTGTTCGCCGAAGAAAAAAACCTGGCCGTGCTGGCGCATGTGGATGACGTGGCGATTGACCTGCTGATGGCCAACACGCCTTCGAAAGGCCAAAAGCTGCGCCTGATCTGGGCGCACACCGGCATTGGCGGCGCGCCTGCTGCAAGGGTGGACGCGCTCTTTGCCACCTACCCACGGTTGATGGGCGAGCTGTCGTACCGGCCCGGCCTGACTTGTGGCAACGACAACGGAAGCACCCAA
>JAYVNK010000314.1:0-4084 GCA_043758475.1 Comamonadaceae bacterium
CACGCCTTTGAACAGTTTCTCAGAATTACGGCTGGTGTGCTCGGCCACTAATTCCACCGGAATGTGCCTGATTTGCGCGATTTGCGCGGCCACAAATGGCACGTAAGACGGGTTATTGGTCTTGCCCCGGTAGGGCACGGGTGCCAGGTAGGGGCTGTCGGTTTCTATCAGCATGCGGTCCATGGGCACAAAGGCGGCCACATCGCGCAAATCCTGGGCGTTTTTGAATGTCAAAATGCCCGAAAACGAGATGTGGAAGCCCAAATCAAGCGCCGCCCGGGCCACGTCCGCCGTCTCTGTGAAGCAGTGAAACACGCCACCGGCGGCGCCAAGGGAACCATCTTCGCCCTCTTCCCGCAATATGCCCACCGTGTCTGCAGACGCACTTCGGGTGTGAATGACCAGGGGTTTTTGCAACGCCCGCGCGGCGCGGATGTGGGTCCGAAAGCGGTCGCGCTGCCACGCCATATCCGCCAGGGTGCGTTCGCCCAGGCGGTAGTAGTCCAGGCCGGTCTCGCCAATGGCCACCACGCGGGGCAGGCTGCCGCGTGTGAGCAGGTCGTCCAGCGTTGGCTCGGTGACCCCCTCGTTGTCGGGGTGCACGCCGACGGTGGACCAAAAATTGTCGTAGCTTGTGGCCAGCGCATGCACTTGGGCAAACTCTTCCAGCGTGGTGCAGATGCACAGGGCGCGTTCCACTTTCGCCGCCGCCATGGCCTCGCGGATGTGCGGCAATTGGCGCACCAAGTCCGGGAAAGTCAGGTGGCAGTGGGAGTCAGTAAACATGGGGTGTGCATGGCGTGAACAGGCGGTGCATGGGGTGAGCAAGTAGCCAGGCGGTGACGCAACCCGTGGCCGCCCAGCCGCGCTTGTCAAATGGTTTGAGTGGGCCGGTCAGCCGCGAGCAGGCCGCCCAGTATGTCTTCAATCTTGAGCTTGAGCGCGCGCGATTTTTCGTCGCGGGGGAACAGGATGCCGACCCCTTGCGTGCGGTTGGCCGACGCCTTGGCCGGCGTCACCCAGGCCACCTTGCCCGCTACCGGGTAGCGCTGCGGATCGTCTGGCAGCGACAGCAGCACGTAAATATCGTCACCCAGTTTGTAGTCACGCGACGTGGGGATGAATATGCCGCCTTCGGAGAACAGGGGGATGTACGCCGCGTACAGCGCCGCCTTTTCCTTGATGGCAAGCTGGATGACGCTCGGGCGAGGCGTATTGGAGACGGGTGTGCTCATGAACGTTGAATCAATGGCTGGAGTTTAGGGCCTGTTGCGCCTGGTTCACAAGCGCTTCCAGCATCAACCCCGGATTGAACGGGTGTTCCATGGTGCGCGTGGCAGCCGTCAGCGCCCGCGCCCATCGCGTCAGTGGCGCTACCGGGCTGCCCACGGTCGTTTTCGGCAGGTCAGCCGCATCAAAAAAACGCGGCTGCGCGCCGGTTTTCAGGGCCAGCAAGTCATGGCACAGCTTGTGCAGCGCGTCAATGGTCTGCATCGGCGTCCAGTCTTTGACCAGGCTGATGTCGCCGCGCTGCATGGCCCGGGGCAACGCGGCCCAGCTTGCGGGGTCGCGGCCCGATTTGGCAAACAGCAGGGCGTCATCAGGCCGCCCGCCTGCGGCCCGAAGCAGTGTTTGCGCCTGCGCGGCCTCGATGCCCTGGGTTTGCAGCCAATTCAGCGATTCGTCCAGGCTTGGCCACACCATGTTGTGGCACAGGCAGCGGCTGCGGATGGTGGGCAAAAGCTGGTGGGCGGCCTCACTGGCCCGCACAAATTTGACGTCACCCGGCGGCTCTTCCAGCGTCTTGAGCAGCGCGTTGGCGGTGACGTTGTTCATGCGCTCCGCCGGAAAAATCAGCACGGCCTTGCCACGCCCGCGCGCGCTGGTGCGTTGTGAAAACTCCACGGCGTCGCGCATGGCTTCAATACGGATTTCCTTGCTGGCCTTGCGCTTTTTGTCGTCAATGTCGCTTTGCGCTTTTTCACTCAGCGGCCAGCCCAGGTTCAGCATCACGGTCTCGGGCATCAGCACGCACAGGTCGGCATGGGTGCGCACATCAACCGCGTGGCAACTGCCGCAGATGCCGCACGCACCCTGCCCCGCAGGTTCATTGCACAGCCAAGCGCGCACCATCTCCAGCGCCAGGCCGTATTGCCCGAGCCCGGACGGCCCGGCCAGCAGCCAGGCGTGGCCGCGCTGGGCCAGAAGTGGTGTGAGCTGTCGCGCCGTCCAGGCAGGCAAGAGCGCACTGGCCGGTGCTGCGCTTGGGGCGGCATCGCTCATTTCGGCCCGCCGTTGGCTGCAACCATGATGGCCAGCCAGCCCCGGCGCACCATGGCGCTGGTAATCTGCTGCCACACCTTATGGCGCTCTTTGCTGGCGTCAATGCGCACAAAGCGTTGCGGAAACTGGGCAGCGCGTTGCGCGTAGCCCGCGACGACCTTGCGGAAAAACTCAAGCGGTTGCGCTTCGAATTTATCGGGCACGCGGGTGCCACTCAAACGCTCAGCCGCCACCTCGGGTGATACGTCAAACCACACGGTCATGTCAGGCTGGCGGATGGATCTGGCGGCGTTTTCAGAAACGTTTTTTTGAGTGTTTTCGAGCTGTGGCCCTTGTCCAGACTGCACCCAAAGCTCTAAGGTTGATAGCATTCCAGTATCAAAACCGCGCCCGCTGCCCTGGTAGGCAAAGGTGGCATCGGTGAAGCGGTCGCACAGCACCACTTCGCCACGCGCGAGGGCGGGCTCGATGCGTTGCTGCAAATGGTCGCGCCGCGCGGCAAACACCAGCAGCGCCTCGGTCATCGGGTCCATGGCGTCGTTCAACACCAGTGCGCGCAGCTTTTCCGCCAGCGGTGTGCCGCCCGGCTCGCGGGTCATGGTGACGACCCGGCCCTGCGCCCGAAACGCCGTGGCCAGGCTGTCAATGTGGGTGGATTTGCCCGCCCCGTCGATGCCTTCAAAACTGATGAAAAGTCCGCTCATGCTGTCTTCACTGCCCGCGCTGAAATTTGTTGACCGCCCGATTGTGCTCGTCCAGCGTGGCGCTGAACTGGCTGGTGCCGTCGCCGCGCGCCACAAAGTACAGCGCCTTGGTCTGGGCCGGCTGCACGGCGGCCAGCAGGGCCGATTTGCCGGGCATGGCAATCGGCGTGGGCGGCAGGCCACGGCGGGTGTAGGTGTTCCACGGCGTGTCGGTCTGCAGGTCGCGCTTGCGCAGGTTACCGTCAAACTTGGCACCCATGCCGTAGATCACCGTGGGGTCGGTTTGCAGCGGCATGCCGATGCGCATGCGGTTGGTGAAAACCCCGGCAATCTGCGGCCGGTCGCTGCCCTTGCCGGTTTCCTTTTCCACGATGCTGGCCAGAATCAGCGCCTGTTCGGGCGACTTCAGCGGCGTGTCGCTCTGGCGCTGGCTCCAGGCGGCGTCCAGCTTTTTGTCCATCGCCCGCAATGCGCGTTTCAACACCGCCAGATCGCTGGACCCTTTGGCGTAGGTGTAGGTGTCGGGGAAAAATCGGCCTTCGGCTGCGGTACCCGGTTTCCCCAGCTTTTCCATGATCAAATCTGGATGTATCCCTTGTGTATCCTGCTTAAGCTGCTCTGCTTTCAATAGTGCATCGCGCACCTGGGTGAAAGTCCAGCCCTCCACCAGCGTCACCGCGCGCAATGCCTCTTCCCCACGAACCAGCTTTTGCAGGATGGAGCGCGGCGTCGCACCTGGCGCAATCTCGTAGCTGCCGGCCTTGATCTGGCGGTCCTGGCTGGACAGCCGAGCCCACCAATACAGCAGCGACGGGTTTACCCCCACACCCGCGTCAGCCACCGCCTGTGCCACGCCGCGCGCCGACGTGCCGGGCTCAATCGACAGATCGACAGATTCCGCCCCAGCAGCGAGGGTGACCGGCAGCGGACGGCTCAGCCACCAAACCCCGCCGGCAACTGCCGCGCCCAACAGCAGCAGCACCCCAATAAAAAAACGCAACCATGAACGTCCCACAGCCCTGCCACTCCATACAGATTAGTGATTGATGATAATTCACCCCATGAACACAGCAGCTACCCACGGGGTTGGACAAGGT
>JAYVNK010000315.1:0-32532 GCA_043758475.1 Comamonadaceae bacterium
CGCAGCGGCGGTGCAATGATGGCGTTGGCAGTCATGGAAGTGCGTCCCAGTGCCCTAAAAGCAGGAAAAAAGCATAAAAAGCCCTGTAGCCGTTGTCTATAGTGCATAAGCAGCTATTTATTTAATAGCTTTAGGAGCCAGGTCTCGCTTGATCCTGGCCAGCGGGCTGTCAGGCGGGTACACCGGCGTGATGGGCTGCGGCGAACCCAGTATCACGCACATCAGCGCGTCCTCGTCGCCAAAGTTGATCTCCTCACGGTACACGCCGGGCAGCACCGAGATGAAGTCGCGCTCCTGGAGCACCGACTCCCAGCGCTCGCCGTCTTTCTCGCGGATCACTTTCATCATGCCGCGCATGACGAAGAAAACTTCTTCCATGTCGCAATGGATGTGCGACGGTCCTTCGTGGCCCGCCGGAATCACCATGGTAGAGAACGTGAAGTGCGAGGCCGGCACGGTGTTGCTGTCAGCCGCAATGCCCGTGCCGCTGGTGCCCATGTAACGCATCTGGGCGCGGCGGTATTTGGGGTCGTCGTCGGCCTGGAACTTCAGTGCGTCCATTCGTAGCGGCGCGTGGCGTAGCGCGCCACGCGGCCTTCCATCCATTGCGCAAACGACTGGTTGGGTACGCGCAGCATGGCACGCTGGATGTCGGCCTCGGCGGGGATATTGGCGTTGAGCAAACCGCGTTCGTTGAACATCGGCTGGCTGGTGCCGGGGGATGCGTTCATTTGGGTTTCTCCATCTGGAAATTCCGTTAATGGAATTAGTTCATGACAAAGCCGCCGTTGACGGGCAGCCACTGGCCGGCGATGAATCCGCTGGCGCGCGTGAGCAAAAACAGCGCGGCCGCGTTCACATCCTGCGGCACCCGCGGGCGCTTGATGGCACGCCCCTGAAGGTAAAAATCATGGCGGTCTTCGGGTACATACTGCGTGGCCTCGACCAGGGTGAGGCCCGGCGCGATGGCGTTGACCCTGATGCCCTGCGCGCCCAGTTCGCGCGCCATGCTGCGGGTCATGGCAATCACCGCGCCCTTGCTGGCAACATACGCCATCAGCCGGGGCGCCCCCCACAGCGCGGTGTCCGACGCAATGTTGACCACGCGGCCACTGCCGGATGCGCCAGATGCTGCGTGGCTGCCACCGTCACCAGCCAGGTGCCGCGCACGTTCACGTTCATCACCTGGTCCCAGGTGTCTGGCGCCAGCGCGTCCATGTTTTTGCCGCCCGAGTGGGTGATGGCCGCGTTGTTGATGAGGCCATCGATACCGCCCATGGCCCGCGCCGCTGCGGCCACGCCCATGCAGCACCTCGCTGATGGCAACCTGCGCACCAGCGGCTACCAGCGCTCGTGCAAATGACTCACCCAGGCCGCGCGCTGCGCCAGTCACCAGCACGCGGCGGCCTTGCAGTTGAATCTCGGACGGCGAGCTGGTGGAGGGCATGTTGGCTGGGTTCACGCCGGCACGATCTGGATCGACACGCGCCCGTCATGCACGCGCACCGGGAAGCATTTGACGTCACGCTCGCCAATCTCTGACAGGCACTTGCCTGTGGCGATTTCAAACCGGGCCGCATGCAGCGGGCATTCGATCACGCCGTCTTCCTGAAACCCCTGCGACAGCAGCGCAAACGCATGCGGGCAGATGTTGTCCAGCGCGTGAACAGTATCGTCCAGCAAAAAGATGCCGACGCTCTGGCCATTCACCTCAACTCCCAGCGGGAAATCAGGGTCAAGCGACTCGCGCGCGGCCACGTCGTGCCAGGGTGCATTGGGGTCGCCAACAGGCGCGCAAGCGGGATCACTCATGGATTGCTTTCAGGCAAAAAATTGATGCTAAATCGGAAATGACTAGGGTAATTGTTGTTTTATCAGAGAAACGCTGATTCACTAATGAGTTATTACTGGACACTGCCGGTTTGGCAGAGCCGTTCACGCGTGCTTCTTAATCGCGTCCGCCAGCGTGCTCACCAGTTGGTCAATGTGCGATGTCTCAACGATGAAAGGCGGAGCCAGCACCAAAGTCTCACCGGCGGGGCGCACCATGATGCCGTTGTGGAAGCAGGACATGAAGATGTCATAGGCGCGCTTGCCGGGCAGCCCGGCGATGGAGGTGAGCTCCACCGCGCCGGCGTTGCCCAGCGTGCGGATGCTGATCACATTGGGCAGGCCTTTGAGCAGGCTGTGCATCGCGTCGCCCAGCAGCTTGCCCATCTCGCCGGCGCGGGCAAACAGGTTTTCTTCCTTGTACAGGTTCAGCGTGGCAACGGCAGCAGCGCAGGCCACGGGGTGGCCCGAGTAGGTGTAGCCGTGCATGAACTCGATGGCGTGGTCGGGGCTCTTGGTGTTGCTGGACAGCATGGCGTCGTACAGGTGGTCGCGGCAGATCACGCCACCCAGCGGGATCACGCCATTGGTCACGCACTTGGCAAAGTTCAGCATGTCGGGCACCACGCCAAAATAGTCGGCACCAAAGTTGGTGCCCAGGCGGCCAAAGCCGGTGATGACCTCGTCAAAAATCAGCAAGATGCCGTGCTTGTCGCAGATCTGGCGCAGGCGCTGCAAATAGCCCTTGGGCGGCAGGTACCAGCCGGGGCTGCCGGGCACAGGCTCCACGATGATGGCCGCCACGTTGCTGGGGTCATGCAGCGGCAAAATGCGGTTTTCCAGCTCGTCCAGCGGGTGCGCCAGGCTGGCGTGCCAATCCGGCAGCTCGCCGTGGATGTAGGCGTTGTTGACCGGGTCATGGATGAAAGGCATGTGGTCTACCCGCGGCAGCAGGCTGGTGCTGAAGGCCTTGCGGTTGCCCGGAATGCCGCCCACACTCATGCCGCCAAAACCCACGCCGTGGTAACCCTTTTCACGGCCGATTAAAACCGTGCGGTGCCCCTCGCCCCGCGCGCGGTGGTAGGCCAGCGCCACTTTCAGCGACGTGTCTGCGGCCTCAGAACCCGAGTTGCAAAACAGCACCTTGTTCAAGTCGCCCGGGGCCATGGCGGCAATCATTTCAGCTGCCTTGAAGGCCACATCATTGGTGGCCTGGAACGCGGTGGAGTAGTCCAGCGTATCCAACTGCTTTTTGATCGCCTCATTGATCGGCCGGCGATTGTGCCCCGCCGCCACGCACCACAGGCTGGAGATGCCGTCAATCACCTTGCGGCCATCGTGCGTGGTGAAGTTCATGCCGTCCGCCGCCACAATGACGCGTGGGTTCTCCCTGAAGCTGCGGTTGGGCGTGAAGGGCAGCCAGTGGTTGTCCATCTTGAAGTCAATTTTTGCCATGAAGATCTCCTGAACTCATAATCGGGCTGTGCGGACTGTCATCATGCCACTTTCATGACCGGCTGACAGAGCCAGCTTCGGGGAAAAGGTGAGGCCAGTGGGCTCATCTGCCCGTATAAATCGTCCCCCATTTTGTTCGGCCCGTTTCAGGAGAATCGCCATGTCAGTCCATTCACTCGCCAGTTCGTCGGCCAATCCACTCAACAACTTGCTCGCGCCGTCGCGCGCCACTCACCAGCCGGACCCGCTGGCGCAAGCCAAAATCCATCTGGCTGCCGCCCATCGGCTGGCCGTGCTGGACGAGCTGGAAGAAGGCATTGACAACCACTTCACCGTGGCCGTGCCGGGGCATGATGACCAGTTTTTGATTCTGCCGTTTGGCCAGCATTGGTCCGAGGCACGTGCCAGCAGCATGATGGTGTTCAACGAAGCCGGGCACACGTTGGCCGGCACCGGTGTGGTGGAGCTGTCGGCCCGATGCATCCATGCGCCCATCCACCGCATCACCGGCGCGCGCGTGGTGCTGCACACGCACCAGACCTGGGCCATCGCGCTGAACATGCTGCAAGACAACCGCCTGCTGCCCACCAGCCAGACGGCAGCGTTCTTCCACGGCCACATTGCCTATGACGACGATTACACCGGGCTGGCCGATTCAACCGTTGAGGGTGAGCGGCTGGCGCGGGTGATTTCGGGGCAGGGTGGCAAAGTATGCAAAGCCGACGCAATGGCGACGGGAGACAAGCCTGAAAAGTACATCGTTTTCATGAAAAACCACGGCGTGGTGGTGACCGGTGACACCGTGGCACAAGCCTACCGCAGGCTCTATAAGCTGGAGCGTGTGTGCCGCAACCAGTTGCTGGCGATGGGCACCGGCAAACCGCTGTCGGTGCTCAGCGACGAGGTCGCCGCGCGTGTGCAAGCCTACAACCCGCTGGACCTGCATCCGCGCGAAGAGCGGGAGCGCCTTTATTTTGAGGCCATGATGCGGGTGCTGGACCGGGAGTTGCCGGGGTATGGGGATTGAGGTTGGGCTGAGTGAGTTTGGCTGACTGGTCTTTGGGCTGGCTCTGTATTGGGGGAGCTGGTATGGGGATTGAGGTTGGGCTGAGTGAGTTTGGCTGACTGGTCTTTGGGCTGGCTCTGTATTGGGGGAGCTGGCACCGTTCAGGCTTGGTTGGCGAACGCACCGGGCGTCCGTGGGTGCTGTGCACTTCGAACTTGGCAGCATTCGACATGACGACCGGTCTTGGAAGACGCCGCCAGGCAGGCCCCAAGCGTGCGCATAGATCACACTCTTGTCGGCATTGACTTGAGTCGTAATCTCTTCGCGGAATGAGTCGGCATTTACACGAGGGCCACTCGCAAAAATGACTTTAAGCTCACCTTGTGAGCCAACTGCTGAAGTCATTTCGGCGTGCGGCAGTACGACCGGAATCTCGGACATGACTGGCCACAGGCAGAGCCTTCCATTCGGACCGGTTCCCGGCAGAGTGGACTCGGTGTGCACAACTAGCCCGTCCTTCAGCCGTGCGGTGTAGCTAAGCAAAGCCGCGCGACCGCCTTCCAGCGCTTGGATTGTCAATTCGCCCGCAAAGATTTCACCCTCTTCGTTCACGCCCGTGCCGCGAAAGCTTGTTGAACCTGACGTGAGAGCTATCAAGAGCATCAAGCAACTATTCAACACACACTACGTAATTTATAGCTTCTTATGCATTCTACACAAGGGCTAGAGTCCATTTTTCTGTCAAACCAGGCAAAAACGGCTCCCTCAACTCTCCCATCGCGCAAACCAAGCCCGGCCAAGGCGGCGAGCAGTGTGTACACGGGGCAGGGCCTATTCGCGCATGCTGCAACGCCGGGGGTACGCCCGACCATCGTCGTCACGCAAGCCAAGGCCGCACGCCACAAACACATCTGCGCGAGTGACCCGCAGAACGTGTGCGCCCCGCCTCGCCCACCAAGTCAGCGTGCCAAGCTTGAATTCCAGGGTTTACTTGCCGCAGGCTTGTCCGGTCTTTTCTCTTGCTCACCCGACCCTGCATTTGCTGAATTTCTACATCAGCTATGGAAGTGCGGTTTGGGGCATTTCATTCCGGTGTTCAATCACTACTACGTAATTTATAGCCGCTTATGCAACGTAAATCAGTGTTTGGACCTATTTTTAACCATTAAAAAGGCCTCTAGCCAGCGTCTACAGTGCATATCTAGCTATTTACTTAATAGCAATAGAATTCTGACATCAGGTTCTGTCATCCTTGAGCTTTTCATACGCCCGGTTGGCAGCGGTGCCACGGCTGGTGACCTGCAAGCCGCGTTTGACATCCCGGTAGGCCTGCTGCACCGCTGCGCTGGGCACGCCACCGGTGGTCCCAACCGACTCGTCCCGCTCATGCGGCAGTTTCGGCGCGGCGGGCGTGGTGACGGTCGCGGGCAGCTTTGTATTGATGGCTTTTTTCATGCTAAAAAACCTGACGGGACGCCGCTTACATCTTGCCGTATTTGGCTTTGGCTGAGTTCATGCAACTGGTTTTCGGATCGCCGGCCAGGGCTTCGCATTTTTCTGCGGCCACTTTGTAGTCGGCATCCCGCTTGTCAGCGGCGGCATCTTTTCTTGCTTCGCCCACCTGCTTGGCCATCTTGGCATCGGCCAGTGCCTTGACTTCAACTGCCTTGGCTTCCTTGCGGCAAACGTCTTTGGCGTTGCCGGCCTGGTCGTCGCACTTTTCCTTGGCAACGGCGTAAGCGGTCTTGGCCTTGACCTCCATCACTTTGGTGCCATCGCGGGCCTTGCCGGTATAGCCGTATTCCAGCTCCGCGCGCGCCACTTTTTCTTTGGCTTTGGCTTCTTCAACGCAGATGTCTTTGGCGTTGGCAGACTTTGAATCACAGGCAGCCTTGTCGGTCTTGTACTGGGAGCTGATGCTGTCCTTGCCAGATTTATAGGCGTCTTTGGTCATGGTAGCGGCTTGGGCCAGGGGCATGGCCAGCAGGCCGACGACGATCAATGAAGCCTTGAAGTTGAAATTGTTTGTCATAAAAATCCTTGGGTAAAGTTAAAAATGTTAAAGAATTCCTGCTCAGGGGTTCTCGAAAGGCATGCCTTCAAAGCCATTGAGGCTGCGCAAATCGTCGGCACCAGCCGCCAGGGCAAGCCATCCTACGGTCGCCAAGGCAAACGCCGGGACAACGGCAAAGGCAAGTACCAGCAGTGCTATCAGATTCATAAATGCTCCTTGGTGGAAGTTTTAAGGACGGGATTGAGGATGGGTGAAGTATCTGCAAGACGCCGTGGCGTGGACAGCAGACGGCGCCGCAAACCGCCGTAGTAGATGTCCTACGCGGGTGGCACCTGTCTTTGCTGAAAGCGCTGATGGCAAGCGCCTGCAAACCGCCCGCGTAGGAAAGGTCTGACGCCAATGCGGGCTTATGCTCAGTGTCCGGGCCTGCGTTTCACGGGCATACTTGCGACCATGCGGCGCTTTGACCAACACCTATGGACTTAGCTCTGGATTTCAAGGAAGCGGTGTCCCAGTCCATGTCTCAGCTCAAGACCTATATCGTCGAGGACAGCCCGGTCATTCGCGAAAGCCTCATCGCCACGCTGGAAGAGCTGGTGCCGGTTGACGTGGTTGGCACGGCCGAGGACGAGTTGACTGCCGTTCAATGGCTGGCGCAGCCGCAGAACAGGTGCGACCTGGTGATCGTCGATATTTTCCTCAAGGCGGGCTCAGGCCTGGGCGTGCTGCGGGCTGCCAGCGAGGCACCACACCACTACAGCATGGTGGTGCTGAGCAACTATGCCACCAAAGACATGCGCCGCAAATGCATGGAGCTGGGGGCAGACCGCGTGTTTGACAAGTCCAACGAAATTGATGCGCTGATTCTCTACTGCGGCCGACTCGCCGCCGGAGATACCGGCCATGGCCCGCTGGCTTGACCGTGCACCCGGTGCCTACTGGATCAGGCCATTCTTCAGGCAGTAGTAGGTCAGGTCACTGTTAGATTCGAGCTTCATCTTCTCCATCACCCGGGTGCGGTACGTGCTGACCGTTTTAACGCTCAACGACATGCTGACAGCCATGTTGCCAATGGTCTCGCCTTTGGCCAGGCGCAGGAAGACTTGCAGCTCGCGCTCGGACAGGTGCTCATGAAGCGGCTTGTCGCCACCGTCAATCAAGCCGTCGGCCAGGCGCTCGGCCACCCCGGCCGTGATGTACTTGCGACCGCGGTGCACGGTGCGGATGGCCTTGACGATTTCTTCCGGGTCGCAATCCTTGTTGAGGTAGCCGCTGGCACCCTGGCGCAGCAGCGTGGTGGCGTAATGCTCTTCCGGGAAACCGCTCAAAATCAGCACCGGCAAATCGGGCGCGCGCGCCTTGATGGCAGCCAGCGCGTCAACGCCGCTGTGCCCAGGCATCGAGATGTCCATCAGGATGACATCCACGTCGCCTTTGCGCACAATGTCCAGTGCGGCCTTGCCGTTGGAGGCTTCGCCCACCACGACAAAATCAATCTGGTCGGCAAAAAACTGGCGCAGCCCGGCACGCACCATGGCGTGGTCGTCAACAATCGCAATTCGAATCATGGTGTTATGCAGCCCTCCGGCCCAAATCATCCCACATTTTGCCGCGCCGCATTTCTGAACAGAAGCTGAAAATGGATTTCTTCAGGGTCGCCAAACGAAACCGGTTCATTCTGGTGCTGGCCGTTGTCGCGGCGCTTGCCACGGTGCTCATTAGTGAAGCGTCTTACTGGCGATCCGTGGACCGGCTGGACAAAATCGGGGAGATGGCGCTAGCCCGCCTGAACATCCAGCGCCTGGAGCGCAGCCTGCTGGATGCCGAAACCGGCCAGCGCGGCTACTTGCTGACCAGCCGCAAGGAGTATCTGGAGCCCTATGGAAAAGCGCTGACAAACGTCCAGGAATACTTCAAGCAACTGGATGCCTATTACGGCGCCGAAGCATTGCCCAAAGCCACACTGCTGAAAATGCACTCGCTGGTGGACACCAAGCTGTCGGAACTGGCGCTGACCCTAACGCTGTACGACCAGGGCAAGACGGTTGCCATGACGGAGGTCATCATGAGCGGTATCGGCAAGGAGCACATGGACGGCTTCCGCGCTCTGGCCGCCGATCTGCTCAACCTGGAATCCGACCGGGTAGCGGCAGGCCGGCAGGACATCTACTACATGCTGATGCTGGGCCGCATTGGTGTCGCGCTGCTGACCACGCTGAGCCTGCTGGCGCTGTTCATGTACCTGCGCAAGCGCTTTGCCCATGAGACGTTCTTGGTCGAGCAGCAGCGCATGGTGCAGGCAGAGCGTGACCGGCTTGAGGCCGAGGTGATTGAGCGCACCGCGCTGCTGACCCAGTTGGCCAACCACCTGCACACTGCGCGCGAAGACGAACGCAGCCGCCTGGCGCGCAACCTGCATGACGATCTGGGCGCACTGCTCACGTCAGCCAAGCTGGACGCCGCGCGCATCAGGTCGCGGCTGGGCGACACCACGCCCGAAGCGTCCAAACTGCTGGTGCACCTGGTGGAGAACCTCAACAGCAGCATTGCGCTGGGCCGGCGCATCATTGAAGACCTGCGCCCTTCGGCGTTGAGCAACTTGGGCCTGCTGGCCACACTGGAGATCATGGCGGCTGAGTTCGCCGAACAATCGGGCATTGAGGTGCATTGCCTGCTTGAGGCCGTGCCGCTCAAGCCCACGACCGAGCTGATGGTCTACCGGCTGGTGCAGGAAGCCATCACCAACATCAGCAAGTACGCCCAGGCCAGCCATGTGTGGATCACCCTGGCCAACCATGCCACGCAGGTCGAAGTGTCGGTGCGCGATGATGGCATCGGCTTTGACACCGGTGTCAAGCGAAGCTTTGCGCACGGCTTGCTGGGCATGCGCTTTCGGGTGGAGGCCGAGGGCGGCACGCTGGCCGTCGTTTCAACGCCGGGCAAGGGGACCCTGGTCCGCGTATCGCTGGTCAAGCCAGCGCTGGATGCGCCGCTGGCGGACAAGGCGCAGACTGCTTCCTGAGGCGCCTGTCGGCGGCTTCCTACGCGGGCACGCCCGCTTGCCTGACAGCAGCGCGGCAGCCCAGCCTATCGCTACTCACAGCCGCTGGATCGACACTCCATCCATCGCAGCCCAACACGTTGCGAAGATAAAAACCCGGGCGAATCTCCGACCGGGTTTGTTTATCAAAAAACAGGAGTTCGCCATGCTGCACTACGCCGTTGTATTTTTTGTCATTGCATTGATCGCCGCTGTGTTCGGTTTTGGTGGCATTGCCGCCAGCGCCGTGGGCATTGGCAAGATTCTCTTCATCGTGTTTGCGATTCTGGCGGTTGCCAGTTTCCTGTACGGGCTGATCCGGAAAAGCTAGGGCTGTCTGCAGGCCTTTCCTACTCCGCACTTCCCGCTTATCATTCAGTCAATCTTCAATTTAAAGGAACATCATGATCACCAACACCCTCACCGGCCAATCCAACGCCTTGACTGATCGCGCGGCCCAATCTGCCGACAGCGCCATCAAGTCAACCCAGAGCGTTGCGAACGACGCATTCGACAGCCTGAGCGGCACCGTCAAGGACATCCGCGACCAGGCCGCGCCCATGGTCAACCGCGCGGCCGAGCAGGCCAGCGCCCTGGCCCATCGTGGCGCAGACGCGGTGCGCGAAAGCTCGCGCCAGTTGCGCGAGCGCGCCGCGCAAGCATCTGACACCACGGTCAGTTACATCAAGGACGAGCCCGTCAAATCCATCCTGATCGCCGCCGCCACCGGCGCTGCGCTGATGGGCCTGGTCAGCATGATGGGCCGTTCGCGCGGTCGCGATTGACCCTCCCCATCCACCTCTGATCGCGGCAGATCACGCCGACCTGGAACGCCACCCGCCATGCTGCACCCTCTCTTACACCTGATTGCAACCAAGCCGCAACTGCTGGCCGACCACGCGCAGGCGTATGCCGAGCTGGCCGCCGTTGAAGTGGGGGAGTTTTCAGCCGCCTGGCGGCGTCGCGCTGTTTTTTTTGCAGTGGCGGCGTTTTTCATGGGACTGGCGGTGGTGCTGGCTGGTGTGGCGGTGATGCTGTGGTCAGTGGTTCCAGTAGCACAGATGCAGGCTCCGTGGGCCTTGGTCGCCGTGCCGCTGGCATTGGGTGGGATCGGCGCAGTTTGCCTGATGGCGGGCCGCTCCCAGACCCCGGCGAGCGCGTTTGCCACCTTGCGCGAGCAGGTGAAGGCCGACTTGCTGATGTTGCGTCAAGTGGTTGCGCCATGAACGAATTGATTATTGTGGTTGACCGGCTGGCCGAGTCTCGAGCGCGCCTGCGCTTGGCAATGGAAGCCATTGCCAAGCCCACGCAGCGGGCGTCGGCCGGAGATTCAGGTTCTTTTTTCGGCGCAACGGGTACGGCGTGGCTGGAAAGTTTGAAATCCGTCCCTGGTGTCAGCATCATTGTTGAGGCTGTCAGCAGCTGGTGGATGCGCCATCCGCTGCGCTTGGCCAGTGGTGTGGCCGCTGATGCAGCCCGCGCTGCGCTGCAGCCCGTAGCACAGAAAAATCCAGTGGTACTGGTGCTGGGTGCGCTCGTATTGGGTGCCGTCATTGTCGGGACGCGCCCTTGGCGCTGGATCGCCAGGCCGGCGCTGCTGGCCGGGCTGTTCCCGCAAGTGCTGTCCAAAGTGATCGCACATGCGCCCGTGAGTTCCTGGATGTCGGTTTTGTCCTCACTGGCCGACGGCCATCGCAAGCCAGATCGACAGCCAGATCGAACTGCCAGCGCACCGTGAACCAAGGCCCTTCAGCAGCAAGCTGGAGGGGCCTTTGCACTGGCTAACTGAGGAATTGAAGCAGGTCCAGAGTCAGCCGGTTTTTCTCGGTGGCAAACAGTCCGTGCGGCGCGCCGTCGTACTCGATTAGCGTGGATTGTGCAATGCCGTGGGCAGCAGCCCGGCCCGCTGCGTCGATTGGCACGGTTTTGTCGTCGGTGCCATGGCGCTGGCCGGGCGGCCTGCCACGGGCTCTGGGGTTTGGGCGGGGACCCAAGCGGGGACGATCGCCGCTACGACAAACAGGATCGACCGGCTGATGGTCTTGCACCCGCCAGCTTTCAACCGCGCCAACTTTCGCATCCACCCTTGCCAGCCGACAATTCGCATCAAGGTGCCTTCCACGCGTTCACGCCGCGCTCTTTATCCACGGTGTAAAAGCTGTCCGCCGCCACGGATTGCCATGGCCCCCAGGTGCCATGCGGCCACTGCACGCGCACGCGGGCGGCCTGCGCGGCACCCAGTCCAAAATGCATCCACCCCAAGTGCCCGCTGGCATGCCCGCCACCCACCGTCAGCTCCTGGCGAATCACGCGTTTACCCATGGCGTCGCCCAAGTCCACCTCCACCCACGCGCCCACAGCGTCGCGGTTGGCCCCGGCCTGCTTCAGGCGCAGTTGCAGCCAGTGGCCCATGGGCAGCGGCTTGTCTGCCGTGCCTGCGCCCACGTTGCGCCAGACTTGCGCCTTGTCCCATCGGTTCACCACCAGCATGTCCAGCAGGCCATCGCCGTTCAAGTCGGCAAGCATGCCGCCGCGCCCGCGCTGGACGCTGGCAATGCCGGCCTGCTGGCCCGCCTCCACAAAGCGGCTATCGGCTTGCTGCAACAGCAGGTTGTTGGGGTCCAGCGCGGCAAAATCGGGCATGCTTGAAATGTTGCCCTTGACGATGAAAAGATCGGCATAGCCATCGTGGTTGACATCGGCAAACTGCGCGTGCCAGGCGGTGGACGGGTGCAAGTCGCCCCCCACGTAAGGGCGGTGCGCGGTGACGCCGCGTTTGAAGGCAACATCGACACAGGTGGGCTGGGCCGATGGCGAAGATGCCGCGACAGGTGCCTCCCGCTTTTGCAGCTTGTTGTCAGACATGCTGGTCAAAAACACCTGCGGGAGGCCATCGCCATCCAGGTCGTGGCTGCAATGCCCATGCCCCAGATTTGCAGCGGCTTCCAGCCCTGCGCTGCCGTGTAGAGCACAGGCGGCGCTGCGGGCGGCAGCTTCCACAGTTGCTCCTGCCCGCCCTTGTAGTACTCGCGGTCATTGCTCCCGCGCAGGTCTGCCACGCCGGTAGGGCTTCAATCCCAGAACAGCATCGACAGCGCGCAGTGGCCCGGCACCAACGGCGCCGGCGGCGCGAAGGCTTTGCCCGCTCTCCCACGTGGCCGAAAACGCGGTGTGCCAGCCGTTGCTGGTCTGCACCGACCATGCCTCATTGGCGCGCTGGAACTTGCAGCCGCCCAAGCCGCGAAAAATCTGCACTTCACCTACGCGCAGCACCACCAGGGCGGTATGGCCATCGCCATCAATGTCCAGCGGGAGGCCCCAATCGCGTTGGTCAGCTCCAGCCCTGAGCGCTCCTCCGCCAGCTTGATCGGCCCGCCGCGCGTGCTGCGGTTGCGGTAAAACTTGGCCTGGTTGACACCGGCGGTGACGTACACCTCGGGTAGGCCATCGCCATCGCCATCGCAGTCGAACGTCGCCACGCCGCCGCCCACCAAAAATTCGCCTTCGCCTTCAAAGCGGCTTTGCAGCCCGGCGGCATCGGTCTCCTCTATGAAACGGGGAATGGCAGGCGCGGGCGCATCGGCAGCGATGGCAACGGCCTGGAGGGCGAGCGTGATGCATGCCGCTGATTTGACAAGGCTGAACGCCATAAGCCCGGCTGCCCTTTTGTGGCCCAACGCCGCTACGCTGTTACGCCGCTTCTTTGTAGAAAAACGTCTTCTGCAGCGACCGCGCAGCCAGCGGCCTCACGGCCTGGCCAATGGCCGCAATGTGCTCGGGCGTGGTGCCGCAGCAGCCGCCCACAATGTTCACCAGTCCCTCGGCGGCAAACTCCTTGATGAGGCGAGAGGTGACTTCGGGCGTCTCATCAAACCCGGTCTCGGCCATCGGGTTGGGCAGGCCCGCATTGGGGTAGCAACTGATGAAAGTGTCAGGTGCGACGCGGCTCAGCTCCTGGATGTAAGGCCGCATCAGCGCCGCACCCAGCGCGCAGTTCAGGCCCACGGCCAGCGGCTCTGCATGGCGCACGCTGTACCAGAACGCGGTGACGGTCTGACCGCTCAAGATGCGGCCCGACGCGTCGGTGACCGTACCGCTGATGATCAACGGCAGGCGCTCGCCCGAGGCTTCAAAAAATTCTTCAATTGCAAACAGCGCGGCCTTGGCGTTGAGCGTGTCAAAAATGGTCTCGACCAGCAGCACATCACTGCCGCCCTGCACCAGCGCTTCCACCTGCTCGTAGTAAGCCGCACGCAGCACCTCAAACGTCACGTTGCGCGCGCCGGGGTCATTCACATCGGGACTGATGCTGGCCGTCTTGGGCGTGGGGCCGAGGGCGCCGACCACAAAGCGCGGTTTGTCAGGCGTGGAAAATTTGTCGCACGCCGCGCGGGCAATTTTGGCGGACTCCAGATTCATCTCGCGCGCCAGATCGGCCATGCCGTAGTCGGCCTGCGCCACGCTGGTCGCGCCAAAGGTGTTGGTCTCAATCAGGTCAGCGCCGGCCGCCAGATAGCCCTCATGAATGTCACGGATCACGTCGGGCCGCGTGAGGCTTAGCAACTCGTTGTTGCCCTTCACGTCTTTCGAAAAATCTTTGAAGCGCTCCCCCCGGTACTGCGACTCATCCAGCCGAAACCGCTGGATCATCGTACCCATGGCCCCATCCAGAATGGCAATCCGCTTGGCCAGAATGCCCGGCAGGGCCTGGCCGCGTGTGTAGTGAATCGGTTTCATGGAGGGATTGTAGAAACTTCGGGGTCGATTGGGAGGGCTGGATTTCAACGGAGTACGGTTGCGAGAGCGCGGCACCACTTTTATCGGCGCCGAAAGCCGCGTCCGAACGCTGAGCTGCCAGTTTAATTGATTGGGGAAAATAGCACCAAATAAGGTATAATTTTTATACCGTGAGCCCATTTGAATTTGACGCTGCAAAAAGTGAATCTAACAGGACAAAGCACTGCATAGATTTCGTGGAAGCGCAGCGTCTCTGGGATGACCCCATGCTGCTTGAGGTACCGGCAAAAACTGAGGATGAACCCCGGTGTTTGGTGATCGGACTCATTGACGGCAAATATGGGTCAGCCGTCATTACCTACCGGGGCACCAATATTCGATTGATTTCCGTTCGTCGCGCACGCACAGAAGAGGTGGCACTGTATGAAAGCTAAAAAGTTTGAGCAACTGTTTGATGATAGTGTTGACCTCACGGCTGCTTTGGACTTGTCCAAGGTAAAGCGCGTGTTGCAGGGGCAGAAACGGGTGAATGTTGACTTTCCAACCTGGATGATTGACTCCCTGGACCGCGAAGCCAGCAAACTGGGTGTTACGCGTCAGTCGGTGATCAAGGTGTGGCTTGCTGAGCGCCTTGAAGCTACGGCCTCCAGCATGCCGTTTCAGCGGATCCGCGCTGGATCTGCGAAGCGCTGAATTTTTTTGTTCTGATGTGGCTTGCCAAGCGGTTTAAAGCGACCCGCACCGGTGCAGCCCAGCGGCAAACATCAGACAGCTTTGAGTGGGCTCGCTGCGGACCGTGCCGCGTCATTCTTTTTCGGGTCATCCTATTCCGTTTATTTTTGTGATTTTAAAATTAAAACGGCCTGTAACCATCTTCCAATATACATAGTATGCTATAGTATTTAAATTTTGTGGCTGACAATTATTATTGAGCGTCTGTCGGTCTACTCCCAACCGACGTGATCGTATACCCTGCGTAACGCCATTCAAAACCGCTCAAAAACCAATGCCCATTTCACGTCGTGAGCTCCTCGGTGCCGGTGCGCTTGCGCCCGTCCTGTCTTCTTGCGCCACCAACCTATCTCGGTTCAGCGACGAGCTGTTGCCCGATCTTGCCGCAAGGCTGGGTGTTTGCGCAGCCAGCTACGTCATCTTGAATGCAGGAAAGCCCAATGCACCTGTGGCCGTTTCAGGCTGCGCATCGGCTACAGCCATGCCGCCTGACGCAATTTTCCAGGCGGCGTCGCTCACCAAACCCATCATCGCATTCGTTGCGCTGCAACTGGTACGGGACGGCAAGCTCGACTTGCGCGCCCCGGTGTCGCATTACCTGCCAAACGGTTATGCACACCGCCAGAATCCATTCAAAAATCCGAACGACAAAAGCCAGGTCGATCAGGTCACTGCACAGACACTGGCGCGCATTCCCGTGGCAACCTTGCTCAACCACAGCTCCGGTTTGCCCAACTGGACGCGCAGTGCGCTGTCACCCGAGTTCACCCCAGGCACGCGGTGGCAGTATTCGGGCGAAGCCTATGGGCTGTTGCAGGCGGTCGTCGGCGCCGTGACCGAACAGGATATTGAATCAGTCGTACGCAGGCACGTCTTTGATCCGCTCAACATGCCGCACAGTCGGCTGCGCCTTACCGAAGACATCCGCAAGCACGCTGTGGCCGGCACGTCGTGGCGCGGCGGGGTCACCCAGTTCGACTTCAATGAACCCAACGCGGCGGCTTCGCTATACACCACGGCAAAGGACTATGGGAACTTCATGGCGGGCTGGCTGGCCGACGCCCCGCTACTGTCGTTGACGGTCAGCAACCCCATTGCAACGGTGCCGGAGCTTGGCCTTTCCTGGGGCTATGGCTGGGGCATCGAGACAGCAGCCGGTGGCCCCTACCTGTGGCAGTGGGGCAACAACCCCGGGTTTCGGGCCTTTGCGATGATCCCAGTGTCTTCTGGTAACGGCTACGTCTTGCTCACCAACAGCGAACACGCAATGCCGCTGGCCGCGCCGCTCGCCCGCTCAGTGGTTCCAGCCGATCATGGTGTGTTTAGGTTCAGCATGCTGGACTGAGCTGCGACGCGGCCACAGTCCCAATGCGCAGACGGGCTCAGGCGCGAAGTCGATAAATCCGATCACGGCTGCGAATGCACCTTGGTTGGCCACTGCATCCAAAAAAACACCATGATAAAAACAAACACTGGCCAAGCACCATCCGCATCCGAGCTCATTTCGCAGCGAATCGCCGACCTCGCTGACTGGCGCGGGGAAACTCTCGGCAGAATGCGCAAGCTTATCCAGCAGGCAGACCCGGCCGTAGTCGAAGAGTGGAAGTGGGTCTCACCCACCAAACCCGGCACGCTTGTCTGGTCGCACGACGGCATCATCTGCACGGGCGAACCGTATAAGGACAAGGTGAAGCTGACCATCGCCACGGGCGCGGCCCTGAAGGACCCGGCACGCCTCTTCAACGCGAGCCTTGACGGCAACGCGCGCCGCGCGATTGACATCTTTGAGGGGCGAGAAGTTGATGAGGCTGCCTTCAACGGGCTTGTCCGCCAGGCAATCGGCCTCAACAGCGCGGGCAAGTTGAAGCCTGCGAAGAAAGCTAAGCCTTGACGCATTGCGGCTATGTAGTTTTGAGCCAGGCCGCGAAATTCCAAACCAAAGCGAGAAACGAATGACTGTGATTTTGCACAACCCACCCGAGGTGTTCCCGCCCTGCCGTTGCTATGCGCACGCCACAGAGGTCAGCGCGGGTCCCGCACGCTTTACATCAGCGGCTTGAACGGGTTCAATGTTGATGGAAAGACCCTGCCCGAATCGTTCGAAGAGCAGGCAGAGTTGATCTGGCAGCACATGGGCACGATTCTCAAGTCAGCGGGCATGGGCATGGGCAATTTGGTGTCGCCTCGCGTGTAGCTGGCCGACCCCAAGTACGACGAGGCGAACGTGCTGATGAGGGTCAAACACCTCGGAACGCACCGTGTCGCTTTGACGGTGGTTTGCTCGCAGCTGCTGGATCCGCGCTGGAAGCTGGAGATGGAGGCCGTGGCTGCAGGCTGAATCCTGCACCGCATGCGCAGCACCCAACCCAGCTAGCAAGCGTGCCGGGTGGCTGTGGAGGATCGTAGCGGAGGATTCGCGCATGCTGCAACGCCGGGTGCGCCAACCATCGCATTCGCGCTGCTCAATCAGCGAACTACAAACACATCTGCGCAAGCTCGTAGCGCAGAGCAGCCACGGACGCCCGGCGCGTTCGCCAACCGAGTCTGCGCGGTGCCAGGTCTTCGTCCCGTGAACGTCATTCAACAACGCAAATAAAAGCCGGTCAAAGCGACCCGACTCCCCGTGCAATACACTCGCAATTCCCCTCCCACAGGACGATCAATATGAACCCAGGCACACAGAACTTTGACGGCAGAGACTACCCCGATGCCGCGTCGTCCGACCCAACCGCTCTGGGCTGGATGCAGGGCACGCCGCCGCCGCTGGACAAGCGCATCCGCTTTGAAGACGACCGGTTTTTCAACTTCCCGCAGATCCGCTGGAGCCTTTCGCACATGCGGGAGCTGGTGCCTACTGTGAACGTGTGGCGCGGCGCAGGTGCTGCCAGCGACCTGGGCACGGTGGACGGCAGCACCGCCGCCGCCATTGACGCCCTGACGTTCAAAGACATGAACGGCCAGACGCGCAACTGGGCCGATTCCCTGGCCGACACCTACACCGACAGCATCGTCGTGCTGCACAAAGGCAAGCGGGTGTACGAGCGCAACATCGGCGCGATGCGGCCGCACACGGCGCATGCCTGCTTCTCCATCACCAAGTCTTACGCGGCCACATTGGCGGCGATGCTGCTGCATGAGGGCGTGCTGGATGAGACCAAGCTCGTTCCGTTTTACCTGCCCGAGATGGCGGGCACCGCGTATGCCGATGCCACGCTGCGCCAAGTACTGGACATGCAGATTGGCGTGGCGTATTCCGAGGTGTATTCAGACCCCAAGGCGCAGATTTGGGACTACGCCCGCGCAGGCGGTTTCAGGGCGCGCGCCAAAGGCTATTGCGGGCCGGACAACCTGTACGATTTTTTGCTGACACTCAAAAAAGAAGGCGTACACGGAAACGCGTTTGCGTACAAAACCGTCAACACCGAGCTGGTGTGCTGGATCATGAAACGCGTCACCGGCCTGGCGTTGGCCGACCATTTAAGTGAGCGCATCTGGTCGCGCATTGGCTGCGGGCAGGACGCATATATCAGCGTGGATTCCATCGGCGTGGCATTCGGCGGCGGCGGCCTGAACGCCAGCTTGCGGGACCTGGCGCGCTTTGGCGAGCTGATGCGCTGCGACGGCGCGTGCAGCGGCCAGCAGGTGGTGCCCGCCGCAGTGGTGGCAGACATCGCGCGCGGCGCAGACCCGGCCAAGTTCACCAAAGCCGGCTACACCCTGCTGCCCGGCTATTCCTACCGCAACATGTGGTGGGTGACGCACAACGCGCACGGCGCTTTTGAAGGGCGCGGCATCCACGGCCAGCGGCTGTATGTGGCACCCAAGGCCGAGCTGGTGGTAGCGCGGTTTGCGTCGCATCCCATTGCATCCAGCGCGGCCAATGATCCGATCACCGTGCCGGCGCTTCTGGCTTTGGGGCAGATGCTGATGTCGGAGTAGTTTTTGCCCGGAACAGTAAACGCTATATATTTGATGTCTGACTATGCACATTGGACGGGGGCTACAGCCAGATTTGACCGCTCAATTTTCGGTCGGCGGCAACAATTGATGAGATCGGCTACCTGTCGTACTCCAATCGGCACGCCGATTTGTTGTTCGAGTGGGTGAGCCGGCGCTATGAGTCCAAGAGCACGATGGTCACCACCAACAGGGCCTTTGGCGAGTGGAACACGGTGTTTCCCAATGCCGCCTGCGTCGCCTCCCTGATCGACCGCCTGGTGCACCACTCCGAGTTGATCGACATCGACGGTGAATCGTACCGGTTGAAGGAGGCCAAGGAGCGCGCTGAGCAACTCGGCGCCAAACGTAAACGGGCCAAATCATGAAACCCCAGCTCTTGCCATCAGGTCTACAGCAGGGTATCGCCTTGATCATCCAGAACGACTGGTCCACCAAGCAAGTAGTGGCGGTGGTGGAGTTGCTGGCTGACCTGCAAGAAGTCATCTGCCGCCACTACCAGCGGCAAATCCACGAGTTCATGCGCCAGGATCGTGGCACCGGGCCAAACTCGTACAGCGACATCCATGACGATGACGTTCCGTTCTGATTCGCGTTGCAACTCTGTCGAAATAGCCAAGGGGCCCCAGGGCCCCTTGGCTATTGGCGAGTCGGCTCCACACGACTCTGCCCCATATGCGCGCTTCCATGCAGCCGGTAACAGCTGTGTCGATGAGGTCAGTCAGTGGCAGGTCCAGGCTTGTGTGCAAGGCATCATCGAGGCCTTTTTGCTGCCTCTTTTGGCGTTGATCATCGCGCAGTTTCCCTTTGAGATTGCAGGCTTTCACTCTGACAATGGCTCAGAGTACATCAACCGGCAGGTTGCGCAGATGCTCAACAAGCTCAACATCGAGCAGACCAAATCACGCGCCCGCCACAGCAACGACAACGCCCTGGCCCAGAGCAAGAATGCCAGCGTGGTGCGTAAGCACATGGGCTACAGCCCTATCGTGACGGGTTAAGACGGAAGCGTTCGCTGGCCCTGGCGGCGCGGGTTGATGCATATGGGTACATTGCATGACCGCAGGGCACCTCCGGTGGCCTGGCAGGGGCCTTGAGTGAAGAAAATCGAAGACACATGCAAACCGCCTAAACTGCCCGATTCAACCCGGTCAACCTTCGCACCCGATATCGCCCAATCAATCCTTCTTCAGGCTCATACCTGGATTGGAAAATACTCTGGCAATTGAAGCAAGCGGCGCTTCAGCTCCTGCTTCGGGCTCACGCGGTTGCTGGAGCGCTTATTTTCCTATGCAAAACCTGGAAAAAATCACCCCCAGAAGGTCATCCGAGGTGAATTCCCCGGTGATCTCATTGACGGCATTCTGGGCCAGCCGCAGCTCTTCCGCCAGCAGGTCCAGCGCCTGCGCCTGGTGGCCAAGCTGAATAGCCGCCTGCGCCAGGTGCGCCTGCACGCGCTTGAGTGCCTGCACATGCCGCTCGCGCGCAATGTAGACCCCTTGCGCGCCAGACTGCCAGCCCGCAATGTCAAGCAGGCGCTGGCGCAGCGCGTCCAGCCCTTGGCCGGTTTTGGCTGAGAGCCGCAGCGGCAATGAATCCGTCGCCGGCATCTCAACACTTGCGGCGGGACGGTCCGCGACGGCGACCGCTGTAGCAGCGCGCACGGCAGCCGCGCCGGGCGTGGCCACCGCGTCTGACTTGCTCCAGACGTTGACAATTGGCACATTTTTTGGAAGATTTAGAGCTATAGCCCTTTCTATATCTATATCTTCTGCTATGTAATTAGAAGTATTGATGCGCGTCAGGTCATGCAAAAACAGCACTGCGTCGGCGGCGAATATCTCGTCCCACGCGCGCGCGATGCCAATTTTTTCGACCTCGTCGTGGCTGTCGCGCAGGCCTGCCGTGTCCACAATGTGCACCGGCACGCCCTCGATCTGGATGGTTTGCTGCACTTTGTCGCGCGTCGTGCCAGCCACGGGCGTAACGATGGCCAGCTCGGCACCGGCCAGCGCATTGAGCAGGGATGATTTGCCGGCGTTGGGTTGTCCGGCAATCACCACCTTAATGCCCTCGCGAAGCAACACCCCCTGCCGGGCGCGCTGCATCACGCCAGCCAATCGCTGCTGCAACGCGGCCAGTTGGCCCATGGCATCGGCCTTGCGCAGGAAATCAATCTCTTCTTCCGGAAAATCCAGCGTGGCTTCAACCAGCATGCGCAGGTGAATGAGAGCATCGCGCAGGGTATGGATTTCGCTGGAGAACTCGCCCGCCAGGGAGCGGCTGGCGCTGCGGGCCGCTGCCTCGGTACTGGCGTCAATCAGGTCGGCCACCGCTTCGGCCTGGGCCAAATCCATTTTGTCGTTCAGAAAAGCACGCTGGGTAAACTCCCCCGGGTTTGCAACGCGCATGCCGGGCAGCCAGGACGCGCCGGTGGCCGGGTTGAGAGCCAAACCCGCTTCGATGCAGCGCGCCAGCAGCAATTGCAGCACCACCGGCCCGCCATGGGCCTGCAGTTCCAGCACATCTTCACCGGTGTAAGAGTTGGGGGCAGGGAAGTGGATCGCGAGGCCCTGGTCGATGATGCTCCCGTCGGCGGCCCGAAATGCCAGGTAGGTGGCTTCACGGGGCTTGAGTGCCCGGCAGCAGATGGCGGCAATCACGGGTGCAACCGACGCGCCAGAAGCACGCACCACACCCACTGCGCCGCGTCCCGGTGCGGTAGCAATTGCGACGATGGGGTCACTTTCGCTATTTAGCATCAAATAATGCCTCTAGCCCTAGTCAGCACTGCGCATCTAGCTATTTATTTTATAACATAGCATGCTTTTGCGCTTTACCCGAATTTCGGCAAGTTGAACTGCGGCGGCACGCCCATGCGGGTGTTGATGATCCACTGCTGGGCGATCGACAGCACGTTGTTGGTAATCCAGTACAGCACCAGGCCAGCCGGGAAGAAAAAGAACATCACCGAGAACGCCAGCGGCATGAACCACATCAGCTTGGCCTGCATCGGATCGGGCGGCGCGGGGTTCAGCGCAGTTTGCAGCATGGTGGTGGCCGTCATCACCAGCGGCAGCACAAAAAACGGATCGGGCGACGACAGGTCGTGGATCCACAGCGCCCACGGCGCGTTGCGCATCTCCACGCTGGACAGCAGCACCCAGTACAGCGCAATGAACACCGGGATTTGCACCATGATCGGGAAGCAGCCGCCCATGGGATTGACTTTTTCTTCGCGGTAAATGCGCATCATCTCCTGCTGCATTTGCTGCGGGTTGTCCTTGAGGCGCTCGCGCATCTCGATCACCTTGGGGTTGATGGCTTTCATTTTGGCCATGCTGGCATAAGCCTTCGCATTGAGCCAGTAAAACGCGATTTTCAACAGTACCACCAGCGCCACGATGGACCAGCCCCAGTTGCCGAGGAAGCTGTGCAGCTTGTCCAGCAGCCAGTACAGCGGCTTGGCCAGGATGGTGAGCCAGCCGTAGTCTTTGACAAGTTCCAGGCCGGGGGCCAGCGATTCAAGCACTTTCTCTTCCTGCGGACCGGCAAAGAACCGTGCCTCAATGGCTTTGGTGGCACCCGGCGCAATGGTATCCACCGGCGTGATCATGCCGACCGAGTACAGGTTGGTGTCCACCTTGCGCATGAACAGGTCGCGCTTGATGCCGTCACCCAGCATCCAGGCGGTGGCAAAGTAGTGCTGCACCATGGCCACATAGCCGTTGCTGGCCTGCTTTTCAATATCAACCTTGTTTTTCTCAATGTCGGTGAATTCGACTTTCTGGTACTTTTGCGCCTCGGTGTACACCGCTGGCCCCGTGAACGTCGAGTAGAAAGAAGATTCGCCTGGGGGCTTGTTGCCATCGCGCACCAGCTGCAAATAGAGTTGCGGCGACACGGGTGTAGCGCCGTTGTTCACTACCTCGTGCTTGACCGCAATGGCGTAGGAACCACGGGTCAGCGTGTAGGTCTTGATCAGCCTGACCGCGCCTTGCTCAGGCGATTCAAACTTGATGACCAACTGGTTGCTGCCGTCTTTGAGGGCCCGCTCGCCCGGCACCACCGACATCACGGTCTTGTGCGTGGGGAAGGTGCCAGCGGGCGCGCCTGTGCTGCCGGCAATCAGGCCGGTCTGGGCGACGTAGGTGCGGTCTTTGCTTTCGTCCAGCAAAATGAAGTTTTTGCTTTTGTCGGCCATGTCAATGTGCTTGACGAACTCGGCCTGCACCAGCGAGCCGCCCTCGGTGTCCAGCGTGAGCTTGAGCACATCGGTGGTAACAACCAGCCGCTCACGCGGCGCGGCCACAGCAGGCTGGGGCGCAACGCCAGGCACCTGCGCGGTCGCTGCGCCGGGGTTGGCTACTGGCACGGGGTTGGAAACTGCATTGCCAATGGGCACGCCGGTTGCGGGCGCTATCGACGCGCCAGGCGCTTTGGCTCCGGTGGACTCCACCTTGGCAGGCGTCGGGAAAAACGTGGCCTTATGGCCGGTATAAACCTGCCACTGGTCCCACAGCAGAACCATGGAAAAACCAAAGATCACCCACAAAATGGTGCGCCGGATGTCGTTCATGAGGGAGTCTTATGAGAAAAAGGAGATAGCAGCCGACTAAACAGCCGAGGGGAATCGATGGGAGCGCTGGCAACTTGGGGCACCGCGTCATGCCCGCCCTCGCACCACGGGTTGCACCGGGCCAGGCGCTTCAGGGTCAGATAACTGCCCTTGGCTGCGCCATGCCGCTCAAGCACGCCGATTGAATAAACCGAACACGTGGGCTCAAACCGGCAGGCCGAACCCAGCCACGGGCTCAGCAGCAGCCGGTAGGCTTTAACGGTCAGGATGAGCGCGGCTTTGATCATCGGCTTGTCAAGGATTTATCATGGTTTGGTCGCTGAATCTTCACGGGTTCTGCCACGGCCAGGATCACGCCGCACGTGCCATCTGCTGCGACCCCGCTGCCGCCCTGGCAAAAAGCTGAACCAACTCCAGGCGGACTGCCGCCTTGAGCACGTCTGACGTTGCGCTGGGGTAAGCCGCCTTGTCAAACCCGGCTCGCAGGCGCACCACGTGAGCCGCTGGTTTGAGGCAAGCTTCTGCCAAGGTGCCCACGTGGTAGATTTGCCGCTTGATGGCGTTGCGGGTGACGGCACGTTTGGCCCACCGCTTGGGCACCATGGCACCCATCCACACGTCGCACACCTCAAACAACGGCCTGGCTGGCATGGCTTGGTTTTTTTGTTGAGCCTCCTCAGTGGACGCGGAAGAGCCTACAGGCAAGGCGGCGGCGGGCGGGGCATCAGGCGGGTTCAGCACCAGGCGATGCAGGGCGAAATGGGCCGTGCGCGCAAGGGTGCTGCCCGCCATCACAGCCTGGAATTGCGTTCGCGTTTTCAGCCGCTGCACGATTTCAAGGCGTAAGCGCCGCGCTTGCCTGCCGCCGCGCCACTACAGCCGCGCAACGTTGAGATTAGACAGCCAGCCGCTTGCGGCCTTTGGCGCGCCGCGCGTTGATCACGGCGCGACCCCCGCGGGTTTTCATGCGGACCAGGAAACCGTGAGTGCGCGCGCGGCGGATTTTGGAGGGTTGGTATGTGCGTTTCATTTGAAAATTTCAGGTGTCGAATTCAGGATAGCTTTCGATTATCGCAAATTTATTGAATCGCGGCAACACCTTACCCTGTCAACAGCGTGTAACGCTGTAAGTGCTGCTGCCACCGAACCCTGTTGGATCTCCCAACGCGTCAGTGCTTGTGGATAAATCCTTGATAAATTACAATCAGCGGTGCTTCAAAATAAAACTATCCACAGACGCTGGCAAGAATAATGGCCGAGGGACTTCACAGCGGCCAGACTGGCCCAACGGGGCCCGATGTAGGGCAAAGCCTGTGGCTTTCCTGTGTCGATCAATTGGCGCAGGAGCTGCCAGAGCAGCAGTTCAATACCTGGATCAAGCCTCTGTCAGCCCAAGTTATGGATGACCTGTCCAAGGTCACCATTTTTGTAGCCAACCGGTTCAAGCTGGACTGGGTGCGCGCCCAATACAGTGGCCGGATTGCTGCCCTTCTGGAAAAACTGTACGGTCAAACCATCTCGGTTGAGTTAGCGCTCGCTCCGCGTGAAAGCGCTGTCCGATACCCAGTTGCCCCTAGTGGCGTAGAGCCAATCCCAAGCGAAGAGCCGGTTGAACTGGGTGAGGAGCGCACACAAAGTGGCCCAAAAAACCGGCTCAACACTGGACTGACCTTTGACACTCTGATTGAAGGCACAGCCAATCGCATGGCGCGGGCTGCGGCCATGCACGTCTCCAGCACACCAGGCCACTTGTACAACCCGCTCTTCATTTATGGGGGTGTGGGTCTGGGCAAGACCCACCTTATGCACGCGGTCGGCAACAAGCTGCTGCATGACAAACCCCAGTCCAAAATTCTCTACATCCACGCGGAGCAATTTGTATCCGATGTGGTCAAGGCCTACCAGCGCAAAACCTTTGACGAGTTCAAAGACCGCTATCACTCTCTGGACCTGCTGCTGATTGATGATGTGCAGTTTTTTGCCAATAAAGAGCGCACACAGGAGGAGTTTTTCAACGCGTTTGAAGCACTGCTGGCCAAGAAATCACACATTGTGATGACCAGCGACACTTACCCAAAGGGCCTGGCTGACATCCATGAGAGGCTGGTTTCGCGTTTCGATTCTGGTTTGACGGTCGCCATTGAGCCGCCTGAGCTAGAGATGCGGGTCGCCATCCTTATCAACAAAGCGCGCATTGAGGGCACAGAAATGCCCGAAGAAGTGGCTTTTTTTGTAGCCAAGAATGTGCGCTCCAACGTGCGCGAGCTCGAAGGTGCCTTGCGCAAGATCCTGGCCTACTCACGCTTTAACCAGAAAGACATATCGATTCAGCTGGCCCGCGAGGCACTGCGCGACCTGCTTTCCATCCAGAACCGGCAGATTTCGGTTGAGAACATCCAGAAGACCGTGGCTGACTACTACAAAATCAAGGTCGCTGACATGTACTCAAAAAAGCGGCCGGCCAGCATTGCGCGCCCGCGCCAGATTGCAATGTACCTGGCGAAGGAGTTGACCCAAAAAAGCCTGCCAGAGATTGGTGAGCTGTTTGGTGGGCGAGATCACACCACCGTGTTGCACGCGGTGCGCAAGATTGGTGGCGAACGGCAGCAAGTGACTGAGCTGAACCAGCAATTGCACGTGCTTGAACAAACCCTTAAAGGTTGATAAGCGACAGAAAATGACTGAAACCGCTGTAAACATGGTACAAATCTGGCTGTGCAGGAAGCTGGGGATAGTTTGCATGAAAGAGAAGGGTTATCCACAGGATCAACCCTGTTTCAAAAGTTATTCATATTTCATGGACACTTCACAAGCATGGCTGCGCACAGCATTCAACCGTAGCCAAGTGCTTGATAAAGAAGGGGAAAATGAGGATGTCCACAGACCCGCGCTGCCCTTATCTACTACTACTAATTTAAATTAAAGAAACTAAAGAAGAGGTTGACATGATCGTCCTGAAGGCAACACAAGACAAAGTTCTATCGGTTCTGCAATCGGTATCCGGCATTGTTGAGCGTCGGCACACTTTACCAATTCTGGCCAACGTGCTCATTCGCAAAACCGGAACATCGCTCCAGCTGACCACGAGTGATCTTGAAATCCAGATCCGTACCACCGCCGAGCTCGATGGCGATAGCGGCAACTTCACCACCACCATCGGCGCACGCAAGCTGATCGACATTATGCGCACCATGCCGGTGGACCAGACGGTGTCGCTGGAGTCCAGCCAGAGCAAGTTGATTCTCAAGGGGGGCAAGAGCAAGTTCACGCTGCAGACCCTGCCTGCCGAAGACTTTCCGCTGGTGCAGGAATCTGCCAATTTTGGCCCGGTGTTCAGCGTGCCGCAAAAAACGCTGAAAGACCTGCTGAGCCAAGTCTCGTTTGCGATGGCGGTGCACGACATCCGCTACTACCTCAACGGCATCTTGTTCGTGGCCGAAGGCAAGCAGTTAAGCCTGGTGGCTACAGACGGCCACCGCCTGGCCTTTGCATCTGCCATGCTCGATGTGGAGGTGCCCAAACAGGAGGTTATCTTGCCGCGCAAAACCGTGATCGAGATGCAGCGCCTGCTCAGCGAAGCCGATGGCGCGATTGAAATGCAGTTTGCCAACAACCAGGCCAAGTTCAGTTTTGAGGGTATGGAGTTTGTCACCAAGCTGGTTGAGGGCAAGTTCCCGGACTACAACCGTGTGATCCCGAAGAACCACAAGAACATCATTACGCTGGGCCGCGTGGCCCTGCTCGCATCGCTGCAACGCACGGCCATTTTGACCAGCGACAAGTTCAAGGGCGTGCGCTTGAACATCGATCCCGGCACCTTGCGCGTGGCCTCCAACAATGCCGAGCAGGAAGAGGCGGTGGACGAGCTTGACATTGACTACGGGGGTGACAGCATCGAGATTGGTTTCAACGTCACCTACCTGATTGATGCTTTGACGAACATGACCCAGGAGATGGTCAGGGTGGAGCTGTCTGATTCCAATAGCTCGGCCCTTCTCACCATTCCCGACAATGCCACTTTCAAGTATGTTGTGATGCCCATGCGGATATGACACTGTAAAAATAGTAGTAGAAAACTTGAAGTCGCTCCGAAAAGAACCCGCAGTCCATGCGGGTTCAGTCATTCAAGTGTTTAAAAAAACATTTCCAAAGCGCCACCCAAGCGATACCAAAGCGTTACCAAAGTAAGTCATGACCGAAGAAAATAAACAGAATTTGCCAGCCGCAGGCGCTTTGCCTGCCCATACGTCTGGTACGTCTAGTGAAATTCATACTGGTGAAAGTTCGGCCGAGAGTTCCAACTTCCAGCCTGCCATTGACACGAATCAGGCGGGCGCGACCGATGCTTACGGCGAAGGCTCGATCCAGATCCTTGAGGGACTGGAAGCCGTTCGCAAGCGCCCCGGCATGTACATCGGCGATACGTCCGACGGCTCAGGCCTGCACCACATGGTATTCGAGGTGGTGGACAACTCCATTGACGAGTCATTGGCCGGCCACTGTGACGACATCCTTGTCACCATCCACTCCGACAACTCGGTGAGTGTTGTGGACAACGGTCGCGGCATTCCCACCGGGCTGAAGATGGACGATAAGCACGAACCAAAACGCTCTGCAGCCGAGATAGCCCTGACCGAATTGCATGCGGGTGGCAAGTTCAACCAGAACAGCTATAAGGTATCAGGCGGCCTGCATGGCGTGGGCGTGAGCTGCGTCAACGCACTCTCAAAAATGCTGCGCCTGACCATCCGCCGAGATGGCAAAGTGCACGCGATGGAGTTCAGCAAGGGCTTCGTGCAAAACAGGATTATTGAGACTGTCAATGGCGTCGAAGTCTCTCCCATGAAGGTGATAGGCGAGACCGAAAAGCGGGGAACCGAAGTCCACTTTCTGCCAGACACCGAAATCTTCCAGCAAAACAACGAGTTCCATTACGAGATTCTGGCCAAGCGCCTGCGCGAGCTGAGCTTTTTGAACAACGGCGTTCGTATTCGTCTCAAGGACGAGCGCACTGGGAAGGAAGACGACTTTGCCGGCGCAGGTGGCGTCAAAGGTTTTGTGAACTTCATCAACAAGGGCAAGACGGTGTTGCATCCCAACATCTTCCACGCCATGGGCGACCGCCAAAGTGACCAGAACACCAACATCGGCGTGGAAGTGGCCATGCAATGGAACAGCGGCTACAACGAGCAGGTGCTGTGCTTTACCAACAACATTCCCCAGCGAGACGGCGGCACCCACCTGACCGGGCTTCGCGCCGCGATGACACGGGTGATCAACAAATACATTGATGACAGCGAAGTCGCCAAAAAAGCCAAGGTGGAGGTGACCGGCGACGACATGCGCGAGGGCCTGACTTGCGTTCTGAGCGTCAAGGTGCCCGAGCCCAAATTCAGCAGCCAGACCAAGGACAAGCTGGTCAGCTCGGAGGTGCGCGGACCGGTGGAAGACATTGTCAGCAAGCTGCTGTTTGACTACCTGCAAGAGCGCCCCAACGACGCAAAAATCATCGTAGGAAAAATCATTGAAGCTGCCCGAGCGCGCGAAGCCGCACGCAAGGCACGCGATATGACGCGTCGCAAGGGTGTGCTGGACGGCATGGGCCTGCCCGGCAAGCTGGCAGACTGCCAGGAAAAAGACCCGGCACTGTGCGAGATCTACATCGTCGAGGGTGACTCCGCCGGGGGTTCCGCCAAGCAGGGCCGCGACCGAAAATTCCAGGCCATTCTGCCCCTGCGTGGCAAGATTTTGAACGTGGAAAAAGCACGCTACGAAAAGCTGCTGACCAGCAACGAGATTTTGACGCTCATTACGGCCCTTGGCACAGGCATCGGCAAGGCCGGTGGCAGCACCGGCAATGACGACTTCAACGTCGCCAAGCTGCGTTACCACCGCATCATCATCATGACCGATGCCGACGTGGACGGTGCCCACATCCGTACCTTGCTGCTCACGTTTTTCTACCGACAGATGCCCGAGCTGGTAGAGCGCGGGCACATCTACCTCGCACAGCCGCCGCTGTACAAGGTCAAAGCGGGCAAGGAAGAGCTGTACCTCAAGGACGCCAGCGCGCTGGACAGTTTTTTGCTGCGAATTGCGCTGGTGAACGCGTCGGTCCATACCGGTGGAGACGCTGGCACGACGATTAGCGGCGACACTTTGGCCGAGCTGGCCCGCAAGCACCAGCTTGCTCAGGCCGTGATTGCGCGGCTGAAAAACTTCATGGATGCTGAAGCACTTCGCTCCATCGCTGATGGGGTGGCCCTCAATCTGGACACAGTAGCGGATGCCGAGCGGTCCGCCGCAGCCCTTCAAGCGAAATTGCCTGATGCCGAAGTGGCGGGCGAATTCGACGTGCGCACCGACAAGCCCATTATGCGGATCAGCCGCCGTTACCACGGCAACGTGAAAAGCAGCGTGCTAACGCAGGACTTTGTGCATGGTGCCGACTACGCCGCGCTGGCCGAAGCCGCCAACACCTTCAAGGGCCTGCTGGGCGAAGGCGCCAAGGTCATGCGCGGTGAAGGCGAACGCCAGAAAGAAGAGCGAGTCAACGACTTCCGCGAAGCCATGGCCTGGCTCATCACCCAGGCTGAAAACGGCACCGCCCGCCAGCGCTACAAAGGCCTGGGAGAGATGAACCCGCTGCAACTCTGGGAAACCACCATGGACCCCACCGTGCGCCGCCTGCTGCGCGTGCAGATTGACGACGCCATTGAAGCCGACCGAGTCTTCACCATGCTGATGGGCGACGAGGTGGAGCCGCGCCGCGACTTCATTGAGACCAACGCGCTGCGGGCCGGCAACATTGACGTGTAAAAGCGCAATCATCTGGCGATCACCATGGCACGGGTCACCCGTCGGAGACTGTTGATTGGGGGCGGCGTGGGCCTCGTGGCTGCGGTGGGCGTGGCTGGCTATTTTGCCAAGCACCCCAGGCCTGCACCCATTGGTTTAGAGGTCACACCGCAAGAGTTGGCCAAGGCGCGCGCGCTGCTGGCCCGCCACATTTCTGTGGATGCCCATGCCCACCCCGGCCGTACATTTGTGGATGGGGCCGAGAATCTTTCGGGCCTGGTCTGGGTCTACGCGAAGCTCGGCACGTTTGAAGCAAGAACCCTTGCCGATATGCAGGCCGGTGGGCTGTCGGCTGCGGCCTTTGCCGCCGTATCGGATTTTCAAGCGCTGGGCACAGCCGGCGAAGGGCTGGCAGCGGTGCGCGACTTCGGGCCTGGCGAAGCCTGGTCAAGCTACCAGCGCCAAATTGGCAACCTCAAGGCACTCGCGACCCGTGGGCTGGTGTTCCCAATCAAGACGCTGGCCGATTTTCAGGCCGCCAAGGCAGCGGCCAAGGTGGGCGCGATGTGGACCGTGGAAGGTGGGGATTTCCTTGAAGGCAAGCCCGAGCGCGTGGCGGTTGCCTACGCCGACGGCGTGCGGTCCATCACGCTGCTGCACTATCGCAACAACGAGCTTGGCGACACCATCACGGGCACCCCCGTGCACGGAAAAATTACCAGCGCAGGCATCGCGGTGGTCAAGGCCATGAATGCCGCCGGCATGCTGGTGGATGTGGCCCACGCGTCGCAAGCGACCGCGATGGGTGCCATCAACGCTTCGTCAAAACCGGTGATTGCGTCGCATGTCCATGTCCAAACGCCTAAACTGTCACACCCGCGGTTTATTTCTCTTGACCTGGCCAAAGCGGTGGCACAGACGGGTGGCGGTGTGCTCGGGGCCTGGCCTGCAGGGATTGGCGTCGTGGACCTCAATGGCTTTGTGGACCGGGCGTTTGAGCTGGTCGACCATGTTGGCATTGACCACGTCTGCCTGGGCACCGACATGGATGCGAATTACAAGCCTGTGTTCGATACCTATGCCAATTTGCCGCTGTTCGTTGCGGGCCTGCTCAAGCGTGGCATGCATGAACCCGAGGTGGCGAAGCTGACTGGCGGAAATTTTCTTCGGGTGTTTGCGCGGGTGCAGGGGGGTTGAGGAAGCGCTCTCAAGTTCCGCGTAAAACTGCCGATTGGGATGCGCCTGCGCGCAGCCTTCACGGCGCCACATAGGTTGCTAGATACTCCGCCACCATCTCCAACTCATCCACAGCAAGGCCCTGCGCTGCGGACGTCATGGTGCCATCCAGGTCGGCGCGAGTAGAGGCTTTGAATGCCTTGAGCTGCTCCAGCAAGTAAGGCTTGTGCTGCCCGGCGAGCCGGGGGATGTGTTGCTGCCCCACCAGCGTTGGCGTGTGGCAGGCCACGCAATTGTTCTTTTCTGTGACGGCGCGGGCGCGGGCGACGATGTCCGCTTCAGGCTGGCGTGTGGGCAGCGTCATTTTTTGCGCTGCGTAGTATTGCGCCAGATCATTCAAATCGGCATTGCTGAGCTTGGCGGCAAATGGCGTCATTTGCTCATTTTTGCGCTGACCTTCCCGAAACATGAACAGGGCCTGCGTGATGAACTGGCGCGGCTGGCCGGCCAGTGACGGAATGGTGGGAATGACAGAGTTGCCATCGGCGCCGTGGCAGGCGGCGCAGACTTGCGATTTGACGCGGCCCTCTTCCAGACCGGCATGAACATTGAACGACAGAGTACAAAACGCAAAAACGGCAGCCGTTTTCAGGGTCGCCGCTTTGCGCCCCGCGCGCACATTCCATGAAAGTGAACGTGCTGCCGGGGCCGGTTTCATGAAGACTTCTTGCTGTAGCTGACGCGGTAGACAACCCCGTTGTAATCGTCAGAGAACAGAATCGAACCGTCCTTCATTTGCAGGATGTCGGTTGGGCGGCCCCACATCGGTGGATCGCCCCGGTCGTTCTCAAGGAAGCCGTCGATGAACGCATGCTTGGTGGCCTTGCCTTTGGCGTCCACCGTCACACGGATCACGTTATAGCCCTGTTTTGGGTCGCGGTTCCAGGAGCCCTTCTGGGCAATCAGCATGCTGTTTTTATACTCTTTGGGAAACATGTTGCCGGTGTAGAACTTCATGCCCACGGGTGCAATATGGGCACCCAGCTTGAGCGCGGGCGGCGTGAACTCGCTGCATGACCGGTTGGCACCGTAGATGGGGTCCTGCACGTCGCCCTGGTGGCAATACGGAAAGCCAAAGTGCTGGCCTTTGGTCTTTGCCACGTTGAGTTCGTCATTGGGCATATCGGTGCCCATCCAGTCGCGGCCAT
>JAYVNK010000316.1:0-4082 GCA_043758475.1 Comamonadaceae bacterium
TGCTGGTGGCGGAGCGGATGCCGTTGAGGTTAAGGCTGGCTAATTTAAACAAGGAACTCTCCATATCATTCCATTTTTACTTCAACGCAACATGGAATAAATTGTTGTGATGGCGAATACACAGACCGATACTTTAGCGCAGGAGTTCGTGCAGTTTGCTGTTGAATGCGGCGTGTTGCGATTTGGCGAGTTCAAGACCAAAGCGGGGCGCATGAGCCCGTATTTTTTTAACGCCGGGCTGTTTGACGATGGTGCCCGGCTGGGCAGACTGGCACAGTTTTACGCGCAGCGGCTGATTCACAGCGGCATCGAATTTGACATGGTTTTTGGCCCAGCCTACAAAGGCATTCCCTTGGGTGCGGCGCTGGCAGTGGAGCTGGCCCGGCTGGGCCGCAACGTGCCGTTTGCCTACAACCGCAAGGAGGCCAAAGACCATGGCGAGGGCGGCACGCTGGTGGGGGCACCGCTCAAGGGTCGCGTGCTGATCGTGGACGACGTGATGTCGGCCGGCACGGCAGCCCGCGAGTCCATCGCCATCATCCAAGCGGCGGGGGCGACGGCCCACGCCGTGGTGATCGCGCTGGACCGGCAGGAAAAGGCGACTGAAAACGGCGCGGATGTGCCCTACAGCGCCGTGCAGTTTGTACGCCAGCAGTGGGGCCTGAAGGTTTGCGCGATTGCGAAGTTGGCCGATTTGATGCAGTATCTGGCGCAACACAGCAGCGCCGGATTGCACACGGAACACCAGCGCGTGCTGGCCTACCGCCAGCGCTATGGTGTTGACGAGGATGTTGATCAAAGCGTAGACCAAAGCGCGCATGAAAACGTTATTGCAACATCACCATGAGCCATCCAAAGAAACACACCTTGAGCGCCATCGGATTGATTGCGCGCGCATCATCGGTCAGCGCAGGACCGCTGGCGGCTGCGCTGCTGCTGGCATGGGCAGGCCTGGCCGACGCGCAGGCCCAGCCGCAAACCCTGTCCGCAGGCATCTACACCTGCGTCGATGCCAAGGGCAGAAAGCTAACCTCGGACCGCCCCATCCCCGAGTGCAACGACCGCGAGCAGCAGGTGCTCAACCCCAGCGGCACCGTGCGCTCCAAGGTGGGCCCGACCCTCACCGCCCAGGAGCGCGTTGCGGTTGAGACCAAAGAAAAACTCGCGGCTGAAGAAAACGCCCGGCGTGACGAAGAAAAGCGGCGTGACCGGGCCCTGCTTTTGCGCTATCCCAACAAGGCGCTGCACGATGCTGAACGCGCTGAAGCCATCGCGCAAATCATCGTCGTTAAAAAAGCCGCGCTCAACCGCATTGAAGAGCTGACGCGCCAGCGCGCTGCGGTGGGCACGGAGATGGAGTTTTACAAAAAAGACACCAGCAAGGCTCCTGCGTCGCTGCGCCGCCAGGTGGATGACGTCACGCAAAGCCTGGCTGTACAAGGCCGGTTCGTTGTCGATCAGGATGGCGAGATAAACCGCGTGAATGCGCGGTTCGATGAAGAGTTGGCCCGGCTCAAACACCTTTGGCCGCTGCAGGCGGGCGCCACGACCCCGGCCCCTGCAGCGGCCAAAGCTGCTGCCAAGACGCGCTGAGTCGCGTCCCATCCGGGTCGCCAAACCCAACTGCCGCCAACCGGCTTGCGCTACCCCAGTTTTTTGTGCAGCAGGTCATTGACTTGCTTCGGATTGGCCTTGCCTTTGCTGCCCTTCATGATCTGGCCGACCAGCGCGTTGAGGGCTTTGGCGTTGCCTGACTTGTACTCGGCGATATTCTTGGGGTTGGCGGCGAGGACTTCAACGACGATTTTTTCGAGCTCGCCGGAGTCGTTCATTTGGCGCAGGCCTTTGGACTCGATGATGTCGTCAACTATCGCTTGGCCACTTATGTTCGCATCTAGCGTAGGCATCGGAAGGGTCCCGTTAACGACCGCTGAATTGGAGCCAGACCAAAGTGTGTCAAGCACCTCCCTGGCTCCACTGTTTGAAATGGTGCCGTCGTTGATCCGTCCAATCATCCATCCTAGCTGAGCAGGTTGAACTGGACAGCGCTCAATGCCAATTCCGTCTGAGTTCAGTCGCCGTGACAATTCACCCATGATCCAGTTGCAGGCCTGTTTCGGCAGCCCGCAGGACTTGGTCGCAGATTCGAAATAGGCCGCCATGGCACGGCTTTGTGTCAGGAAAGTCGCGTCATATTCCGAAAGCCCATAGTCCACCACAAACCTGGCAGCCATGGCGCGGGGCAATTCGGTCATTTCCGCTCGTATTTTTTCAATCCAATGCTCTTCAATGCACAGCGGTGGCAAATCCGGATCCGGAAAATACCGGTAATCCGCGGCGTCTTCCTTGGTCCGCATCGCACGCGTTTCGCCCGTGTCCGAGTTGAATAGTACGGTGGCCTGCTGGATCGCGCGGCCTTCTTCAATTTCTTCAATCTGCCAGCGCACCTCGTAGTCAATCGCCTGCTGCATGAACTTGAAGCTGTTCAGGTTTTTGATCTCGCGCCGCGTGCCCAGCGGAGCGCCGGGTTTGCGCACCGACACGTTGGCATCGCAGCGGAAGCTGCCTTCCTGCATGTTGCCGTCGCAAATGCCGATCCACGTGACGATCTTGTGCAGCTCTTTGGCATACGCCACGGCCTCGGCGCTGGAACGCATGTCGGGCTCGGTGACGATCTCCAGCAGGGGCGTGCCAGCGCGGTTCAGGTCAATGCCGCTCATGCCCCCGCCGCCCAGCGACGCGTCTTCATGCAGCGACTTGCCTGCGTCTTCTTCCAAATGCGCGCGCACCAGCCGTACCGAACGCTTTTCTTCATTCAGGAAGAACTCAACTTGCCCGCCCTGCACCACCGGAATTTCAAACTGGCTGATCTGGTAGCCCTTGGGCAAATCCGGATAAAAATAATTCTTGCGCGCAAACACGCTGCGCGGCGCAATGAGCGCGCCATCACCGTTGTTTACGGCCAGCCCAAACTGAATGGCCCTCTCCACAGCGCCCCGGTTCATCACCGGCAGCGTGCCCGGCAGGGCCAGGTCTACGGCACAAGCCTGCGTGTTGGGCTCGGCGCCAAATGCGGTGGACGCGCGGCTGAAAATCTTGCTCTGCGTGGAAAGCTGCGTGTGGGTTTCGAAGCCGATGACGACTTCGTAGCCTTGAATAAGATCACCGCTCATACGATTGTGAATTGCTTATAAAGCGGCTCAATGTCAATTGAACCCAGAATTTTCTCAGCCAAACTGCGAAAATCATCATACGCCCGAGCAACGGCAGTAGCATGGCTACCGATAGCACCGTCAGCGGATTTCAATTTAAAAACAGGCTTTCTCGCTTCTTGCGCGAGCGGGATCAAGCTCTTGTAGTGCCTCAAAAGCGCCAAACATTGGTCATCGTTTCGTATGGCTGGCGGTGAGTCAAAATTTGACTCACCCAGCAGATACTCTCGATACTCGCGAGGGATTCGCTCAAGCCATGAAACATACGCTTGAATAGGCCTCGAAAGTCGCTCTTGATGCTGAAGCGCAATGTATCCCACTGGCACTGCGCGCCCTGTGGGCAACTCACCCACGGCGTTACCAATGCGGAGCACTCTCTCTTCCCAGCCTGATCTCCACTTGGTTAGGGTGGGTCCGAGATTGCGCAGACCTTGGAGTGAAAACAAATCAGCAGCGAGTGGCACAACAACGTGATCAGTACCGATCAGCACAGATCGATTGATTGCTCCCAGATTGGGACCGACGTCGAAAATAATCAACGCAGCCCCGACGTCACGGGCTTTTCGTTGCGCGATGCGCCAGAAAGCACTCAAAACCAGCATAGCCCTTTCCTTCGTGTCATCGCCTAATGCTTTCGTCCACTGTTCTGATAGTTGGTCTTCAAACGCCGACAGGCCCAAGTCCCCGGGAAGCAAATACAGATGAGAATTTATCTTTTCCAAAACCGGCGGAACGTAATCGCCAACTTTAGTTAACGGGCGCACGGCTTCGTATAGCGTGCGAGGTTCTTTCTTGTCCACGGAATCCCACAATTTGAGAAGCTCAGGCTCATCCAGAAACGCCGCAGTCAAATTGGCCTGCGGGTCGCAA
>JAYVNK010000317.1:0-12400 GCA_043758475.1 Comamonadaceae bacterium
TTGTGGCCCAAACAGGTCGGCGGTTTTTGCACCATCGCGGCCCAGCAGGTCGAAGATGAAGCGCTCGAAATTTGACGCTTTGGAGATGTCCATCGACGGGCTAGAAGTTTCATGCGTCTCGCTGCTGCCCCGAACGCGGTAGACGCCTGTGCGAAAGAACTCGTCCAGCACGTCGTTCTCATTGGTGGCCACCACCAGTTGTTCAATCGGCAGGCCCATCATGCGGGCGACATGGCCGGCGCAGACGTTGCCGAAGTTGCCGGATGGAACTGCAAAACTGACGGTTGGCAGGGATACGGACTCCTTCAAGCCGGGGCCGCGGATCTGGCTTTGCCAGTCCGCAGGCGCAGCGGCCCCCTCGGGGCTGAGTGCTGCGGCTCCAATCTCGACTGTTCGAGCTTGGACAGCACGAAGAGCCGTTGCCTCTGGCATCGGCCTGTCCAGCGCAGTACGCGAAGCGACAAGCGTGGGAGCTTGCGTTGCCTGGAAATAACCAGCAAAGTAGTAAACAACTTGCGCCATCAACCGCGCCCAGTTGATCGAGTTCACCGTCCCAATCTTGTACTTGCGCTTGAATTCCAGATCGTTCGATACGGCCTTCACCAGGTCCTGGCAATCGTCAAACACGCCGTCCACGGCAATGTTGAAAATATTCGCGTCCATCAGGCTGAACATCTGCGCCTGCTGGAACGGGCTCATGCGCCCGGCCGGGCTGGTCATGAAGACGCGCACCCCTTTTTTGCCGCGCAGGGCATATTCAGCAGCGCTGCCGGTGTCGCCGCTGGTGGCACCCAGGATGTTGAGCGTCTCGCCACGCCGGGCCAGCTCGTACTCGAACAGGTTGCCCAGCAACTGCATGGCCATATCCTTGAACGCCAGCGTGGGGCCGTTGGACAACGCCTCCAAATACAACCCAGCTTCAAGTGACTTGAGCGGAACGATCTCCTGTGTGCCAAACACGTCCTTTGTGTAGGTCTTGCGGCAAATGGCGCGCAGATCTTCGGCGGGAATGTCGTCGATGTAAAGCGAGAGGATTTCGAACGCCAGGTCGGCATAGCCCTGCGTTGCATAAACGCCGCGTAATTTTGAAAGCGTGGCCGCATCCACTTGCGGATAGGCTTCAGGCAAGTACAGGCCGCCATCAGGGGCCAAGCCTTCGAGCAGGATTTCGCAGAAGCGTTTTCGGTCTTGCTGCCGTTCTTGGGCCGCTGGGTTTGCGGCGCGGGTGGAGATGTATTTCATGTTTTGCCAAATTGCCACGGGTTCAGGACTTTCACACCAGAGTCTTCAAAATGTTTGACGTTGCGGGTGACGACCACGAGCTGATGCACGGTCGCGGTGGCTGCAATCAGCAAGTCCATGTCGTCCTGAGGGCGCCCTATCGCTTCGACCGACGCTTTTAGCCTCGCAAAGGCACGCCAGACAGACTCGTCGGTCGCGAGCGTGCGCTGGGCAAACTTCGCCGTCAACCCGTCAAACCACAACAGCAACTCGTTGCGCGTGCGACCGGACACCAGGCGCTCAATGCCGTAAAGAATCTCGCCCAACGCCACCACCGGCAATGCCGCATCAGCGCCATGCAGTTGCAACCACTCAGTCACGTGCTTGTCAGGCACGGTTCGAAATGTTTCAGACACAACGCAGGTGTCAAGCAGCCACTGCACCGCTTCTAGCGCCCCAGCGCGGGTGGCGCTTTTTTGCTGCGGCGCACCGGCAGTTCAAACCCGTCCACTTTGGGCGAGTTCAGGAGATACTGCACAAACCCATCATCTGCGGGATGCCTGACCCCAGCCTCATCAGGCGCTACAGCCACAACCCGCACGACGGCGCGCCCATGCCGCGTCACGGTTTGTGGCCCGTCGCTGACCGCCCGCTCCATCAATTCACTGAAACGGTTCTTGGCTTCTTGAACTTGCCACACAGCATTCATGATAATTCCTGAAAGTTCATGAGGATTTGCCTACGTTTTAATTCTGTCTACATTGTCTATTATTATAGACAGAACCCAGGTCTACCTTGCGCTTGCAGATGCAAACGGGTGTTGCGGCGATCTACGAGAGTCCAAGCCGTCGATCTGGCAGGGAAGCGCGTACAAAATCATGGAATGCAGTTGCCAACAGTTGCTTGCGTTGTTCCCAAAATTCTTTGTGCGCATCGATCCGCCAAAGCGATTCGTCAACGGGAATGCATTGACTCTCGAGCACTTTTCGCGAAATTGTTTTCAAGTAAACCTCTGGTCCGGTGAGGCCGATCGATTTGTTTGCTGCACTTGAGATGAACGCTATATTGGCTAAACCGTCAGCACTGGGTCTTAACGATTCAGCAAATTGAGCCCGAGGCAAAATATGGTGCCGGTCAACGCTGCCTTGTGAAAGCACCTTGGCTTTGGAAAACATGTCCAGCAAACCACGGTGCTTGCAGGCGATAAAAACAGCCAACTGCCCACTGCGGTCAGCCAATGAACCTGAAAAATCCAATGGCGTCGCTTTAAGCGATTCACGAGTATCTTTCAGGTTCTTCAGGAGCGCCCCAATCGGATCAGCAGTCTTGCAGGCACGCAAGTCCTGCTCCAACGCTGTCTCGCTTGCACCGCTGTAACGGTGGCACACCGATGCCAACGCGAGCCAGCCCATCATCCCTGGAACATCTCGCTCGCGTTGGTTCTGTCGCGCGCAAATGGCAATGAGCGGAACCAAGAGACTTCCAGACCGCAAGACATCCATGTTGAAGAGGCCCAACTCGCTGCGAACGAGCCGAATGGCCTCTTCTGTCGCCATTTTTGTTTTTTTCCAGGCCGCGTTAATTTCCTTGGGTTCCAATTCGTGCAAAGGTGTTTTGTTTCGTCCATCCGGCGTCGCGACGAAGGCGCAGGCCCTGAACAAATGCATGACGTTGATTCTGCTGAAACCTGAATCAACAAGAGTCTTGAGAAACGGGGCAACTTCATTGGCAATGAAGCCTGTATGTCTGGCCGCAACTTTAGCGCTTTGAATATCTTCACCCTTCAGCTTCGCGCCCTGGGTGTTGATGCGCTCAAATACGTTCACAGCCTGTTCAAATCTATGCCCGAGCATGCAAACCGCCGGTACTTCGTAGTTCAACAAGTTGCGAACCGTCGCGAGCTTTTCGTGCCACCTTTCGGCTGCACTTCCGCTATCAGAGTTGCGTACCAATTGGTGATAACGGTCTTTGTCCCAGATATCGTTGACCGCAATCCAGCTTCTGTCATTGCGTGTTGCCGCGCTAGGAAGGCGGAATTGTTCTAACTCTGGGTTGAAAATTACAGGAATTTCTCCAGTAGAAATATGATGAAGCGTACGCACCCTTTGCTGCCCGTCGATTAGCCAATTGACTTGCGAAATTCGAGATGGTTTGGGAACATAAGGCCTGGCGTTGACAGCTTCATGGCTTTGCCAAATCAGCAGAGATGAGATCGGAAACCCTTGATAAAGCGAGTCCATCAGCAGCGCAGCCTTATTTGGCTTCCAAACGTAGCCGCGCTGAAATTCCGGTATTACGATTCTTCCCGAACAGTAGTCATCTATCAGTTCACTGACTTTTCGCGATTCATGTTTAAGTTGTTGTGGCATCGTTTGTGCGTTCTTGACGTCAACTATTTGTGATGGGTGTAATCAACTGCACGCCGGGAAAATAGGTTCGTATGCGCTTGGGGTCGCGCGTGAGTAGCGCGCACCTGGCGTTGATGGCATGTGCGCCAATGAAGAAGTCTGGCAGGGTGGCGGACCTTAACCCGCCCTGGGCACGATAACTTTGATGCGCCCGTGCCGCTGCAAATGCGACATCCCCATTCAGCGGTTCGACGCGTACGCCAAGATCACCAAGAAACTCATCCAAAGTGGACTTGCTGGCGAAATCTCTTGAAAGCTCCGCGTAGATGAGCAGGTTGATGGCCAGATCGTGGTGCTGCTTGGCCTTCTGCAGCTGCTGTTCGCTCCAGTCTGCCCACGTCGACTGGCCCTCAACAATGTCGATCAATACGCTTGAATCGACCAAAATCATCGCATGCACTCGTCCCCGCGGGTCTCACGCAGGATCTCCTCGGTCGACATCTTCAAGACGCCCGTTCCGCGCCATTTGCGAAACACGCTTTCCTGCAACGGCTCGCGGACAGCCACAATGCGCACGCTGCCGTCGGGCAGAGGTTCAAAATCGATTTTTTGTCCCGGCTCGACTTGCAAGTGCCTGCGGATCGCTTTGGGCACCGTCACCTGACTTTTAACGGTCAATGCGTAGCTCATTCCAAACTCCAAAAGTATTACATGTTATTGTAATACTTAGTGAGTATTACATCCCAGGGCCGCATAAGCGTCTTCACGCAATCCCTGTCACGCCAACTCTTCCTTGCGAATCCGCACAATCGGCGCCAGCACGGTGGGCAATGCCTGCATTTGCGCCAGCGCGGCGTTCATCCTGGCTTCCAGGCAGTCGTGCGTCAGGATAATGAGGTCGGTGGATGTGGCCCCCTCACCGCCTACTTCATCGGCCTCGCGCTGCAAAACGGCGTCAATGCTGATGTGGGCCTCGGCCAGAATGCCGGTGACTTTGGCCAGCACACCGGCCTCGTCCGCCACGTTCAGGCGCAGGTAGTAGCTGGTGACGACTTCGCCCATGGGCAAAATCGGCAGGTCGCTCAGGGCCTGGTCAAACGTATGCGGCTGGAACGCCAGGTGGGGCACACGCTGCGCGGCATCAGCCGTGTGCAGGCGGGTGATGTCCACCAGGTCGGCAATCACGGCGCTGGCCGTGGGCTCGCTGCCCGCGCCCTTGCCGTAGTACAGCGTGGTGCCAACCGCATCGCCGTGGACCATGACGGCATTCATGGCGCCTTCAACATTGGCAATCAGACGCTTGTTGGGTACCAGGCTGGGGTGCACGCGCAGCTCGATGCCTTCTGACAGTTTCTTCGCCGTGTTGGCGTGCCGACGCTTCGCAATGCCCAAAAGCTTGATGCGGTAGCCCAATTGCTCAGCGTATTTGATGTCAGCCGCCGCCAGTTTGCTGATGCCCTCCACGTGGGCCTTGTCGAACTGCACGGGGATGCCAAAGGCGATGGCCGACATCAGCGTCACCTTGTGCGCGGCGTCAACGCCTTCGATGTCAAACGTCGGGTCGGCCTCGGCGTAGCCCAATTTCTGCGCCTGTTGAAGCACGGTGGCAAAGTCCAGGCCCTTGTCGCGCATCTCGCTCAGGATGAAGTTGGTGGTGCCGTTGATGATGCCGGCCACCCACTCAATGCGGTTGGCCGTAAGACCTTCTCGCAGCGCCTTGATGATGGGAATGCCACCGGCCACGGCAGCCTCAAACATCACCATCACGCCACGCGCCTGCGCTGCCGCAAAAATCTCGGTGCCGTGCACCGCCAGCAAGGCCTTGTTGGCGGTGACAACGTGCTTGCCTGCGGCAATAGCTTCCATTACCAGCTGCTTGGCAATGCCGTAGCCGCCGATGAGTTCGATGACGATGTCGATCTCTGGGTTGGCAATGACGGCGCGCGCGTCGTTGACAACCTTCACGCCCGCGCCGACGATGGATTGCGCCCGCGCCACGTCCAGATCAGCCACCATGGTGATCTCAATGCCACGCCCGGCGCGGCGCTTGATTTCCTGCTGATTGCGGGCTAAAACGTTGAAGGTGCCGCTGCCAACAGTGCCGATGCCCAGCAGGCCTACTTGAATGGGTTTCATGTCTTTTTAGGTGTAAAAACAGGCTATAGCCCTTGTCTGCTATGCGCTAGCAGCTACTAATTTAATAGCTTTCTGGTTGGCGCCTGTGTGGGCGGTCTTGGATGCAGCAGCGGGCGCATCCTGCGTGCCGTAGCTCCTGCGGTAAGCCTCCAGAAACTTGGCAATCCGCCCAATGGCCTCACGCAGGTCGTCTTCGTGCGGCAAAAACACAATGCGGAAATGGTCTGGCGCAGGCCAGTTGAAGCCCGTGCCCTGCACCAGCATCACGCGGGTTGAGCGCAGCAACTCCAGGAAAAACTGCCGGTCGTCCTCAATCGGATAAACCGTGGGGTCGAGCTTGGGAAACATGTACAGCGCGGCCTGCGGCTTGACGCAGCTCACGCCCGGAATGGCGGTGATCAGCTCAAAAGCCAGGTCGCGCTGACGGCGCAGGCGGCCGCCCTCGCAGGTCAAATCGTTGATGCTCTGGTAGCCGCCCAGCGCGGTCTGGATCGCCCACTGGCCCGGCACGTTGGAGCACAGCTTCATGTTGCTCAGCATGTTCAGACCCTCGATGTAGTCGGTGGCATTTTTCTTGTCACCAGACACCACCAGCCAACCGGCACGGTAGCCGCACGAGCGATAGCTTTTGCTCAAACTGTTGAAGGTGAGCGTGAGCACGTCGTTGGACAGGCTGGCCAGCGCGGTGTGCTTGATGCCGTCGTACAGTACCTTGTCATACACCTCGTCGGCCAGAATCACCAGGCCGTGCTCACGGGCAATCTGCACGATGCTTTTCAGCAGCGCGTCAGAGTACATCACGCCCGTGGGATTGTTGGGGTTGATGACGACGATGCCTTTTGTGCGCGGCGTAATCTTGGCGCGTATGTCATCGATGTTCGGCATCCAGTTGTTGGCCTCGTCGCACCTGTAGTGCACGGGCGTGCCGCCCGACAGGCTGGTGGCCGCCGTCCACAGCGGGTAATCGGGCATGGGCAGCAGCAATTCGTCGCCGTTGTCCAGCAGCGCATTGGTGGCCATGGTGATGAGTTCACTCGCGCCATTGCCGAGGTAAATGTCGTCAAGCGTCACGCCGGCGATGCCCTGCTTCTGCGTCTCATGCATCACCGCCTTGCGGGCTGCGAAAATGCCTTTGCTGTCGGAGTAACCGGACGAGTTGGGCAGGTTGCGGATCATGTCCTGCTGGATTTCCTCGGGCGCATCAAAACCGAACACGGCCAGGTTGCCCAGATTCAGCTTGATGATCTTCTGGCCTTCGTCTTCCATCTGGCGTGCCGCGTCCATGATGGGGCCGCGAATGTCATACAGCACGTTGGCCAGCTTGGCAGATTTGTGAATGGTTTTCAAAGGGCCTCCTGAGGCAGTAACGGCAAGACTTTCAGACGGGATGGCGGGATGTGCAAGGCCTCTGCAACAATGAAGCCATGCTCTGGCAGCGCGTCTGCCCGAAACCTATAATTTGACCACAGTTCCGCCCTGATTTAGTGCGGTGCAGCATTCGACTTTTCACACGCGCCTGCGCGCTTGCCCAAGCCTGCCCATGAAATTCCAGCCCGACAAACCCGACGTGCAATCCATCAGCGGCTATGGGCCGGGCTGGGTCAGCGTGCTGGGCGAAAAAATCACCGCCAGTGTGGTGATTGGCTCACGCGGCCAGCGGGTTGACTGGGCTTGCCAAAATTTTGATGAGCTCACGCCAGCGCATTTTGCCGTGCTGGCCGAACAGGGGCCCGAACTGGTGATTTTTGGCAGCGGCCAGCGCATCCGGTTCCCCAAACCGCCGTGGCTGGCGCCGCTGTACGCGAAGCGCATCGGGATTGAGACCATGGACACCCAAGCCGCCTGCCGCACCTACAACATCCTCGCGGGAGAAGGGCGTGATGTGCTGCTGGCCGTGCTGATTCAAAAATCCTGACTTTGCGGGTCGCCAGGGCTGACCAGCGCGAGCCCGAGTCGGCCACAGTGGGGTCGTGCAAGCGTGATTTGGAGGCCCGATTTCAGGTTAAAATCGAGGATTGCGGTGCAGGTCCAGGCTGACATTCAAAACAGTTTCGCGCCTTCCATCATGTTTGACAACTCCAGCACAAGAGATTCAAGTTACATATGGCGATCGTTGTCAACAAACCCCTCCCCGAATTCGAAGCAAATGCCACCAGTGGTGTCAAAGTATCCAACACCACCCATCTTGGGAAAACGATGGTGCTGTATTTTTACCCCAAAGACAACACACCCGGTTGCACCACCGAAGCCATGCAATTCCGCGACAAGTACAAGGATTTTGTCAAGGCCGGCGCCAATGTATTTGGTGTCTCGCGCGACAACATGCGCTCGCATGATGAGTTCAAGACCAAGCTCGAATTGCCGTTTGAACTGATTGCCGATACGGAGGAAAAAATGTGCCACATGTTTGGCGTGGTCAAAAACAAGATCATGTACGGCAAAAAAGTCAAAGGCATTGAGCGCAGCACGTTTCTGGTGGGCGCTGATGGCCTGCTGAAAGAAGAATGGCGCGGCCTCAAAGTACCCGGCCACGTGGACGATGTGCTCAAGGCCGTCAAGGCGCTCAAGAAAGCCGCCTGATTTTTGCCTGCTGCAACGGGGGCGCAAAATCAGCAATATGCCGGTGACAGAAGTAGCAACGCCCGCAACAAAAGCCGCCTTGGCTCAAGGCGGCTTTTTCACTTTTGAAGCCCGGCGCGCAGCGTCGCCCTCAGCAGTTTTTCCCAAATTTCACCACGAGTCCCAACCCCATGCCACTGCCCCCCGCCCCCACCAAGCGCGCCGCCCTGCTCCCACAGGCCGCCTACGACGCGCCAGCACGCGGTGCGTCCCGAACCTCTAAAAAACCTGAGAAAGCCCCAGACGAGCACCCGTTGGCCAGACAGGTTCCTGCCCATTCCGTTGCTGAACATGACGCGGCAACCAGAAGAGGACACGGCGCAGAGCATCAAATGGCAGCCCGCAGCCTCCTGGCCCGTGACATGCCGGCGCGTGACGTGCCAGCCCGCGATGCATCTGCCCGCAGCGGTTCGGCTCGCGCTGCGCCCGACCGCGCTGGCAACGCACCCGCTACGCACCACGCGCTGGAAGCGGACAAGTTTGACGCACATGGTCCCGCCACTGAGCGAGACGGCCGCGACGACGCCCTGACGCGGGCGACACCCAAATCCAAAAAAGGCAAATCCACCGGCCCCACCAAGCTCTTTGTGCTGGACACCAACGTGCTGATGCACGACCCGATGTGCCTGTTCCGCTTTGAGGAACACGACATTTTCCTGCCGATGATCGTGCTGGAAGAACTCGACGGGCACAAGAAAGGCATGACCGAGGTCGCCCGCAATGCGCGCCAGACCAGCCGCAGCCTGGACGCATTGGCAGGGGCTAACGGCGCCGACATCGGATCGGGCCTGCTGCTCGCGTCCACCGGCCACCGCGAGGCCAAGGGCAAGCTGTTTTTCCAGACCCAGACGCTCAATTACACCCTGCCCACCAGCCTGCCCCAAGGCAAGGCCGACAACCAGATTCTGGGCGTAGTGGACGCGCTGCGCCTGCAAAATGCGCCGCGCGAGGTGGTGCTGGTCTCCAAAGACATCAACATGCGGGTCAAGGCGCGTGCGCTCGGCCTGGCTACCGACGATTACCAGAACGACAAAACTCTGGAAGACGGCGACCTGCTGTATGCGGGCTCCCTGGCCCTGCCCACCGACTTCTGGGCCACGCACGGTCAGACGGTGGAGAGCTGGCAGCAGGGCGCGCACACGTTTTACCGCATCACCGGGCCGATCGTGCCCAATCTGCTGATCAACCAGTTTGTGTATTTTGAGTCGCCCGGCGAGCCGTCGCTCTACGCCCGCGTGACCGAAATCCGAGGCAAAACGGCCGTGTTCAAAACCCTCAAGGACTACAACCATCTCAAAAACGCGGTGTGGGGCGTGACGACCCGCAACCGCGAGCAAAACTTCGCGATGAACCTGCTGATGGACCCCGAGGTGGACTTCGTTACCCTCACCGGCACCGCAGGCTCCGGCAAGACGCTGATGGCCCTCGCTGCGGGCCTGACGCAGGTGCTGGACGACCGCCGCTACACCGAAATCATCGTCACCCGCGCTACCGTGAGCGTGGGCGAAGATATCGGCTTTCTGCCCGGCACCGAAGAAGAAAAAATGGGCCCGTGGATGGGCGCACTGGACGACAACCTGGAAGTACTCGGCAAAACCGACACCAACGCCGGCGAATGGGGCCGCGCCGCCACCAGCGAGTTGATAAGGAGCCGCATCAAGATCAAGAGCATGAACTTCATGCGCGGGCGCACTTTTTTGAACAAGTACGTCATCATTGACGAAGCGCAAAACCTGACTCCCAAGCAGATGAAAACCCTCATCACCCGCGCCGGGCCGGGCACCAAGATCATCTGCATGGGCAACCTGGCGCAGATTGACACGCCGTACCTGACCGAAGGCTCCTCCGGCCTGACGTTTGCAGTCGATAAATTCAAAGGCTGGCCGCATGGCGGGCACATCACACTGGCCCGTGGCGAGCGCTCCCGGTTGGCGGATTTTGCGAGCGAAGTACTATAGTTTATATAGCTGCTTATGCATATTCCACGGGGGCTACGGGCGTATTTGATGCTCTTTTGATAGAAAAGCAGCCCTCAACAGTAGCAAAACAATGCCATTCAGTCTGAGTTCACCTGACTGAGCCCCCAGGTCAGTCCGACCCTGGCTAAAAATCGCCGTTGCTTCTGCTGGCCAAGCTCTCAAATTTGGTGATGTTGCGCAGGAACGCGAGTTTGGTGGTGCCGGTCGGGCCATTGCGCTGCTTGGCAATGATGATCTCGGCCACGCCCGGCTCCTTGCTGTCCTTGTTGTAATAGTCATCGCGGTAGATGAACATGATGATGTCAGCATCCTGCTCGATGGCGCCAGACTCACGCAGGTCGCTCATCATGGGGCGCTTGTCAGTCCGCGTCTCCACGCTGCGGTTGAGCTGCGACAGCGCCAGCACCGGGCATTGAAGCTCTTTGGCCAGCATTTTGAGGCCGCGCGAGATTTCACCCAGCTCGGTGGCGCGGTTTTCGTCGCCTGAGCTGGAGCCGCTCATCAACTGCAGATAGTCAACCACAATCAACCCCAGCTTGCCGCATTTGCGCGACAGGCGCCGGGCGTTGGCGCGCAACTCGCTGGACGTGAGGCCCGCGCTTTCGTCAATGTGCAGCGAGATGTTGCGCAGCCTCTCGATGGCCTCGGTCAGGCGCGGCCACTCTTCATCCGTCAGCTTGCCAGTGCGCAGGTGGCCCTGGTCAATGCGGCCAATCGAGCCGACGATGCGCACCGCGAGCTGCGCTGCGCCCATCTCCATCGAGAACACCGCCACCGGCAGGCCTTCGTTGAGCGCCACATGCTCGGCAATGTTGATCGCCAGGGCCGTCTTGCCCATGGACGGGCGCGCCGCCAGCACGATCAGGTCGCCGGCCTGGAAGCCGGCCGTCTCGCGGTCCAGGTCATAAAACCCGGTGGGCACGCCGGTGATGTCGTTCGGGTTGTCGGCCATCTCCTGCACCCGGTCCAACAGCGCCACCACCAGAGTATCCATGCCCTGAAAGCCCTGCTTCATGCGCGAGCCTTCTTCGCCGATGTTGAAGATTTTCTGCTCGGCCTCGTCCACAATCTGCGCCACCGGGCGGCCCTTGGTATTAAAGGCATTCGTGGCGATCTCGTCGCTGGCGCTGACCAGCTTGCGCAGGATCGAGCGCTCGCGCACGATCTCGGCATAGCGGCGGATATTGCCCGCGCTGGGCACATACTGGGCCAGTGAATTGAGGTAGCTCAAACCGCCAATTTCTTCAGCCTTGCCTTGGGCTTGCAGATGCTCAAACACGGTGATCACGTCAGCCGGTTTGGTGGCGTTGACCAGCGCGCCGATCGCCGCATAGATCATGCGGTGCTCGTAGCGGTAAAAGTCGCTGTCGCTCAACAGGTCCCCCACGCGGTCCCACGCATTGTTGTCCAGCAGCAGGCCGCCCAGCACGCTGGATTCGGATTCGATGGAATGCGGAGGAATGCGCAGTTGCGCGACTTGCCGGTCAGAGCCAAAGTCGTCGGGCACGGCGGAGGGGAAAGAGGAGACTACGGCGGACATGAGAAGTTCTTTTTTAGTGTTCTCCATGCTACGACTTGCACACCGGCCTGTCACTTGAAACGCTGTGAATAACCTGTGCGTTTCGTGTAGATTGTGACGCCTGCGGCAAAAAAAGGCCGCTGGAAAATCAGCGGCCTTTCGTGAGCCTCCAGCCAACGGGAGGAACCTCTGAAGAAGCGTAGCGAGCGGGATGAAGTTGTGCAGGAGGAGCGGAACTGTACTACCAGTACAGTGAGCACCGCAGTGCGCAAATTCGCCCGCGCAGTAGCTTATTCAGTGGTTCCTAAGCTGTTTCGCCGTAAACCGACACCGTAATGTCCACCACCACGTCGGTATGCAGTGCCACACCAACCGTGTTGTCACCCACCAGCTTGATCGGGCCATTGGGCATGCGGATCTGGGCCTTGACGACCTTGTAGCCATTTTTGACCAGCTCTTCGGCAATGTCAGAGTTGGTGACCGAGCCAAACAGGCGACCGTCGACACCGGCTTTTTGCGTCAGCTTGATGGTGATACCACCGAGCTTTACGCCCTGGGCCTGCATTTCGGCAAGCTTG
>JAYVNK010000318.1:0-4075 GCA_043758475.1 Comamonadaceae bacterium
CCGGTGTCCACGGCGAGACGCGTGCCGCCTGATTTGTACTGCCCCACTTTGCCACGGGGAATGCGCGTGCCTTCGGGGAACATGATGATCCAGATGCCCTTGGCCAGCAACTCGCGGCCCTGCTCGACGACTTTGGCGAAGGCCTGCTTGCCTGCCTTGCGGTCGATGTGGATCATCTCCAGCCGACCAATGCCCCAGCCAAAAAACGGGATGTAGAGAATTTCTTTTTTGAACACGTAGGCCAATGGGCGCGGCATGATCAGCGGCATCAAAAAGGTCTCAAGCGTCGACTGGTGCTTGACCAGCAATATAGCGGGCAGCGCGTGGCCATCCGCATCCAGCCCCGGCAAATTCTCCCGCCCCATCACCTTCCATTTCACGCCGCAGATGGCGCGCAAGCCATGCATCGCGCAGGCCAGAAAAAAATTGGCACAGGCCAGCAGGTACTTGGCACTGGCAAAAGGCGCGGCTGCCAGCATCCAGAACGCAATGGGAATCACGGTGACCAGCATCCACAGCAAGTGGATGAATGAGCGAATGGCTGACATGGGTGAATAAAAAAGGCCTATAGCCCTTGTTGATGTTGAATAATTTGCTATAAAACTAGAATAAAACGGCGGGCCGCTGCCGCGCCGAGGCATTCACGCAGGAACGGCTTGCGTGGCACGCGCACCACGCGCCACCATCCAGTCGGCAAAAGCCGAGAGGTCCTCATGCACCCGGGTGTTGGCGGGAAAGGTGTCGGGCAAGTCGCGCCCCCGGTACGCGGCGCCGTTGCCGGTCAGCACCAGGTGCGGCTCGCAGCCCACGCTGGCGCCGCCCACCACGTCGCGCAGCGCATCGCCCACCACCGCGACGCCTTTGAGGTCAATGCCGTAGCGCTCGCCAATCTGCTCAAACAGGCCCGGCTCGGGCTTGCGGCAATGGCATTTGTCATCGGGCGTGTGCGGGCAGTAAAAGACGGCGTCAATGCGCCCACCCACCGCTGCCAGCATTTTGTGCATCTTGGCATGCATGGCGTTGAGCGACGCGACGTCAAACAGCCCGCGACCCAGACCCGACTGGTTGGACGCCACCACCACGTGCCAGCCCGCGTGGTTGAGCCGCGCAATGGCCTCCAGCGCGCCCGGCAGCGGCATCCATTCGTCGGGCGACTTGATGAAGTCAGGGCTCTCCGTGTTGATGGTGCCGTCGCGGTCAATGATGACGAGTTTCATGCGGTAGCCTCCTGCGCGCGGCGCTGGGTCCATTGGGAGATGTGGGTCAGATTGTTTTTTACAGCGTCCAGCAATTCAATGCGCTCGATTAAGGTTTCCAGGTTCACCAACTTGTGCTGCAGCAAAATCCGGATGTAATCGGCATCCTTTTCCCTGCCCGCAGCGCACTTGGATACGGCCAGGTCGTGCAGGTCCGGGCAGATTGCAGTCACATCGCCAAAATAACTGAACACGGCCCGGTTCATCCAGTCATGCGGCAGGCTGGCGGTTTCAGGCGCCACGCCATCAGCGTGATAGCCAAAGGTGTCATGAAACGTGGACAGCGCACCAATCGCCCCGTCAATCAGGTCGGCTTTTTCGGGATGCAATGACGGATACAGATCGATTTCAGTTGATCGCAACAAGTCCGCCGGGGGCTCGTCTAGTAGCAGCAAAACAGCCTGGCTGCCGATAAGTATGAAACAGGTTTCATTGGCGATGGCCGAACTGGCGCGCAGCACGTGGGCAAGTTCACTGCGTTGCATAGAGTCTAGGCAACGCTCAGCGCGCGCAAGGCCTGGCGCTCTGCGGGAGTCAACACGAAGCCCAGCGGGGACGCGTTTCGCAAAGTAGCGGCTGCGTCATCATCTGCACAAACGCGTGCCTGCAGCACGGCCAAATCACCCCCGAGCAACACTTTCCAGTCCTGCATGTAGGGATCCGACGCACTGGGGCCACGCTGATCCTGCCAGCGTTGCAAGGTTTGCAACGCCCGTTTCACCAGCGCAGGCTCCGCCACCAGCCGCTGAATGGCGGTGCGGTGAAACGCCTGGGTGAAGGCGTTGATCTGTTGCTGGGAGGGCATCGGCAGATTATCAAGCCGAAGGACTAGCTTGCCAACTTGGACAAATCCGCCACGCGGTTCATGGCCGCGTGCAGGGAAGTCAGCAGGCCAAGGCGGTTCAGGCGCAGGTCCATTTGTTCTGCGTTGACCATCACGTGCTCAAAAAAGGCGTCCACCGGTGCGCGCAGGGCGGCCAGGGTTTGCAGGCAGGCGGCGTAGTCGCCCGCGTCGAACTGCGCGTTGGCCTTCGGCGCGACGTCTTGCATCGCCGCGTACAGCGATTTTTCGGCGGGTTCTTTCAGCAGCAGTTCGCTGACGTGCGCGTCCACGGCGTCGGTCTTTTTGAGGATGTTGCTGATGCGCTTGTTGGCAGCCGCCAAAGCGGGGGCTTCTGGGAGGGCGGCGAAAGCACGGACAGCGGCCAGGCGCTTCGCCACATCGCCCAGGCGCTGGGGCTTCAAGGCCAGAACTGCGTCCACTTCCTGTGCGCTGTAGCCTTGCTCGCGCAGGGAGCCCGCGAGGCGGTCGTAGATGAAGGTCGCTAAGTTTGCGACTGCTCCTGACTCAAAAACTCGGGCAGAAAATGAACTTGCGTGCCCGAACATTCGGCCAGCCGCTTCCTTTTCCTTTCTTGCGTATTCCTCGTCCTGCTGCCGATCCCAGACGGATTGCTGAATGCCGACATCATTGAGCACCTTGAAGGCACTTTCCAGCAATAACTCAAGATCAAGCGGCAAACTCTGTTCGTTGAGCATTCGGATCACACCCAACGCATGCCTGCGCAACGCAAATGGATCTTTGTCGCCCGTCGGCAGATTGCCAATGCCAAACATGCCTACCAGCGTTTCCAGCTTGTCAGCCAGCGCCACCACCACACCGACTTGATTTCGCGGCAGCTCATCACCCGCAAAGCGCGGCTTGTAATGATCTTCAATCGCGAAGGCAATGTCTTCAGTCAGCCCATCGTGGCGCGCGTAGTAGCCGCCCATGATGCCTTGCAATTCGGGGAACTCGCCGACCATGTCGGTCGCCAGGTCGGTCTTGGCGAGCCGCGCCGCCGTCTCGGCCTGCTTTGCCAGCAAATCGCCGCCGAGCTGCAGGCCGATGGCTTTGGCAATGGCGCAAACGCGCTCCATGCGCTCACCCTGCGAACCCAGCTTGTTGTGATAAACCACTTTAGACAAGCCCTCAACCCGAGACTCCAGCGTCTTTTTGCGGTCCTGGTCAAAGAAAAACTTTGCATCGGCCAAGCGGGGACGCACCACGCGCTCGTTGCCGCCAATCACCAGGCTCGGGTCGTCGGGCTTGATATTGCTGACCACCAGAAACTTGTTGGTGAGTTTGTCATTCGCATCCAGCAGAGGAAAGTATTTCTGGTTCGCTTTCATCGTGAGAATCAGGCACTCTTGCGGCACGTCGAGAAACTGAGATTCAAACTCACACACCAGCACGTTGGGTAGCTCGACTAGCGCGGTGACTTCGTCCAGCAGGGCGTCGTCTTCAATCGGCTTGCAACCGCCACCGACCTGCGCAGCCGCCGCGCCCAACTGCCGAACGATCTCCGCACGCCGTTGCGCAAAGCTCGCAATCACCGCACCATCCCGCAACAGCGTCGCAGCATAACTGTCTGCGTCCTGGATGATGACTGGCGACACCGCCGCTTCAAAGCGATGACCTTGGGTGGCATTGCCCGAATGCAGCCCCAGCACCTGCACCGGCACCACGTCAGCCCCATGCAGTGCCACCAGGCCGTGCGCAGGGCGCACAAAGCTCACGCTGGTCCAGCCGGGCAGGTCGCAGCCGCTCTCCAATTGATAGCTCATGACCTTGGGAATCGGCAGTTTGGCAATGGCCTCTTCCAGCGCTTTTTGCAGGCCAGCACTTAACGTGGTCCCAGGCTCGGTAGCGATGTAATACAGAGTGTCAGGAGACTTACCCAGGGCCTTGACAATTTCGATTCTCGGGCTTTGCACATCCTCAAGCGCATTGCGAACAATTTGAGAGGAATCGTGCTTAAGTGCAAGTGCTAGTTGTC
>JAYVNK010000319.1:0-4069 GCA_043758475.1 Comamonadaceae bacterium
AGCTGACCAATACGAGCCAGGTCGGGCACCTGCGTGCCGGGGTTGGCGATGGTTTCCACGAACACCATGCGGGTGTTTGTCTGGATGGCGACCGCCACCTTGTCGGCCTCTGTGGCATCGACCGTGGTGACGCCGATGCCCAAGTCTTTCAAGGTGCCCAGCAGGCTATTGGTATTGCCAAACACAAACTGGCTGCACACCAGGTGGTCACCGGCCTTGAGCAACGTCAAAAACGTGGCGGTGATGGCGGCCATGCCGGTGGCAAAACTTACCGTGCCCACGCCCTGCTCCATCTGCGTGATTTTTGACTCCAGCGCGGCCGTGGTGGGCGTGCCCTGGCGTGCATAGTTGTAGCCGCCCTTGAGCGTGCCCTGAAACACGCCGATCAGGTCTTCCACCCTGTCATAGCCGTACTGCACCGAGGTGTGGATGGGTTTGTGGATGCCGCCATGCTCCACGCCAAAGTGCTGGTCTGCGTGGACGATTTGTGTGGTGAATCCGGGTTGGGTTGACTGGCTCATAAGGCATCCACTTTATCGCTGTAAAACTTCGGGCAAATCAGAGCCCAGTTCAGAAACTGCTGCGCGCATTCTTGCTTCGTCTACCCGGGCCTCGGTCAACGTCCCCAGCACCAGCCGCAACTGCCGCTGGCAGCGTGCCGCAAGCGCCTGGTCGTGCGTGACCAGCACGAATGCCGTGCCCTGGTCCCGCGCCAGTTGCAGCATCAGCTCAAACACGCCGTCGGCGGTGTTGCGGTCCAGGTTGCCGGTGGGCTCGTCGGCCAGCACACAGGCGGGCTGTGTGACCAGCGCGCGCGCAATCGCCACGCGCTGGCGCTCGCCGCCAGACAATTCCGCCGGGCGATGATGCAGGCGCTCCTGCAAGCCCACACTCGATAACATTTTAGTAGCTATATGTGCACATTCGGCGTGGGGTAGACGCCGAATCCACAACGGCATGGCCACATTGTCAAGGGCTGTGAACTCGGGCAGCAGGTGATGGAACTGGTAGACAAAACCAAGGTGCTGGTTGCGCAGGCGGCCCTGCTCAGCCGCGCTCTGCGTCGCAATGTCCTGCCCCTTGAGCAGCACCTGCCCGCTGGTCGGTGCATCCAGCCCGCCCAGCAAATGCAGCAAGGTGCTCTTACCCGAGCCTGACGCGCCAACAATGGCAATGGTTTCGCCCGCGCGGATCGCCAAATCAACGCCTTGCAGCACCGTGACATCCAGTCGGCCCTCTGTAAAGCGCTTGGTGATGGCTTTGGCTTGGAGAACCGGAGAGCAATTTTGGCTACGCCCCTGCGGAGCCGACGGGCCGCCCCTAGGTTCTGGAACAGCGGCGGAGCCAAAATTAGCCCCCTCGGGGGGCAGCGCAGTACGCGAAGCGACAAGCGTGGGGGCCACATCACTCATATCGCAGCGCCTGCGCCGGGTTCACGCGGCTGGCGTGCCAGCTTGGATACAGCGTCGCCAAAAACGCCAGCACCAGCGAGATGACGGCAATCGGCACAATGTCGGCCTGCCTTGGGTCGCTGGGCATGCGGCTGATAAGGTAAACGTCTTTGGGCAAAAAGCTGGCGCTCAACACTTTTTCCATGAATGGCACGATCACGTCAATGTTGTACGCAATGCCCAACCCCAGCGCCAGACCGGCCAGTGTGCCAATCACGCCCACCATCGCGCCCTGCACCACGAAGACGCCCATGATGCTGCCGGGGCTGGCACCCAGCGTGCGCAGGATCGCGATGTCAGCGCGCTTGTCGGTCACCGTCATCACCAGCGTGCTCACCAGGTTGAAAGCCGCCACCGCCACGATCAGCGTGAGGATGATGAACATCATGCGTTTTTCCAGCTGCACGGCGGCAAACCAGGTGCGGTTTTGGCGCGTCCAGTCGCGAATCACCAGGTTGCCTGTCAAGGTGCGGCTCAACTCAGCCGCCACCTCCCGCGCCTGGTTCAAATCGCGCAGCTTCAGGCGGATGCCGGTCGCACCCTCCAGGCGGAAGATTTTGGCGGCATCGTCCATGTGCAACAGCGCCAGGCCCGCGTCGTATTCATAGTGCCCCGAGTCAAACAGACCCACCACCGTCATCTGCTTCAGGCGCGGCACCACACCAGCGGGCGACACCTGCCCGCTGGGCGCAATCAGCGTCACCGGGTCGCCCACGCGCACGCCCATGGCGCGCGCCAGCTCGCCGCCCAGCACAATGCCAAACTGCCCCGGCACCAGCCGGGCCAGGGCCGAGTCTTTGAGCGCCGCGCCCAGATCCGTCACCTCGGGCTCGCGTGCGGGGTCGATGCCACGAATCACCGCGCCCTTGATGTCGTCCCCGCGCCCCAACAAGCCCTGCGCGCCGATGAAGGGCGCAGCGCCCACCACTTGCGGGTTGGCGCGCGCTTCGCTCAAGGTCAGCGCCACATCGGGCAGCGCCGCGCCGTCGGGCGAAAACACCTCAATGTGCGAGATGACGCTGAGCATGCGGTTAGTCACCTCTTTCTGGAAGCCGTTCATCACGCTCAGCACAATGATCAGCGCTGCCACGCCCAGCGCAATGCCCAGCATCGACACGCCCGATATGAAAGAGATGAAGCCATTGCGCCGCGTGCCCCGGCTGGCACGCGTGTAGCGCCAGCCCAGGGTGAGTTCGTAGGGGAGTTGCATGGGGGAGATTGTGGCATCTGCGTCGCGGCCGGCAGGTATGGGGTTATGTCTTTATCATCCGACCGACCGCTGCGCATCCCTGCACGTTACTGCGAAGGCAAATTTATGTCGCTCACACGCTACCGCACGCTTGGCCGCTCTGGCCTGGCCATCAGCCCGCTCGCACTCGGAACGATGACTTTTGGCACCTCGCGCTGGGGTTCGGGCGAAGACGCCTCGCGCGACGTATTCAACGCCTATGTTGATGCAGGTGGCAATTTTGTCGATACGGCGGACGTGTACTCCGGCGGTCGCAGCGAGGAGATGTTGGGCGCTTTCATTGCCGGGCGAGGGCTGCGTGACAGCCTCGTGCTGGCCACCCAATGCGGATTTGGCGCGGGCATCGGCCCCCACGCCGGGGGCAATGGAGCCAAGCACGTCCACGCGGCCCTGCATGCGTCCTTGAAGCGGCTGCAAACCGACTACATCGACCTGTACTGGGTGCATGTGTGGAACTCGATAACCCCGGCTGAGGAACTGCTGGAGACCATGGCGGCGCTGATTCGCGCCGGCAAAATTCGCTACTGGGGCATGTCCAACTCCCCGGCCTGGTTTGTGGCCAAAGTCGCCACGCTGGCCGCCATACGCGGCTTGCCGGGGCCGATTGCGCTGGAATATTTGTACTCGCTGGTCAACCCCGACATTGAAGACGAGCACGTGCCGTTGGCCGCCGAATTTTGCATGGGCATCGTGCCCTGGAGCCCGCTGGCCTATGGCTTGCTCACCGGCAAATATGACCGTGCAACCGTAGAAGCATCCGCCTCACGCGCGGGTGGATTGCCCCGCGACCCGCCAAATCAGGAGAGCAGCGGCCCGCAGACGACAAGCAGCTGGACGGTGCCAACCCGTTTGGCGATTCCCTCTTCACAGAACGCAACTGGAAGGTTGTGGATGCGCTGAAAGAAGTCGCCAATGAAGCAGGCCAAAGCCCGGCGGGCGTGGCACTGGCCAGGGTGGCGGGCCGACCCGGCGTTGCATCCACCCTCATGGGCGTGAGCCGCGTGGAGCAGGTGGCCGACAACATTGCGGCTCTCGACCTTGCGTTGTCGCCAGCGCACCGCGCCGCGCTGGATGCCGTGAGCGCGCCGAGCCCGAGAATGCTGTACAGCCTGTTCACGCCCACAATGCGCCAGCATGCGGTGTTTGGCGGGAGTGTGGTGATGCCGTGGCGGCAATGACGAATAAGTGGAATTGGCGCATAATGCGTCATCTGTCGCGAATTTTTACGACACTTGTCAAAACAGGAGTTCCTCATGCAACCAGCAACCCAAAGCCATCGCGCACCGCGCAGTTCTGTTTTGACGTTCCCCCGCACTGGCTTGAAGGCTCACGACTTGGTCGCCAAAGGCATTGGCGTGGCCGAGGCCAA
>JAYVNK010000320.1:0-4066 GCA_043758475.1 Comamonadaceae bacterium
GGGTTTGAGGTTGACCGGGTTGGTCAGCGGGTCACTGCCTTGGTACAGGTGTTTGGGCAGGATGGCGGCTTCCGTCACGTTGAGCAATTGCAGCAACGCGCCATAGGGTTTTCGCAGGCGGAAGACCACGGTATCCGGTGTCGGAGTCTCAATCGCAGCGAGCACATTGCCCAAACCGGCTTTGGTGCGTGCATGGTGCTTGAGCAGCACCTCTTCAAAAGTGAATTTGACATCGGCAGAACTGAAAGCGGTGCCGTCATGCCAGCGCACGCCAGGTGCCAGCTGAAAGGTGTAAACCGTGCCGCCTTCGCTGATGCTCCAGCGCTGAGCCAGATCGGGCTGGGGCCGCAGGTCACGATCCAGTTCCACCAAAGCGTTGTAGACCGAATCGGCCACTGCATGGACATGCGCACCGGTGGAAATTGCAGGATTCAGGTGCCCTGGATCTGCCGCCACGGCGATCACGGCGACACCCCCGCGCACAGGGGCCTGTTGCGCGGCGCAGAGCCCGGGCATACAGAAAAGCAGCATAGTGAGAATCCGGATCATGGGATGCGCCCTCATATTATTTTGCCTTCACAGCGATTTATTCTTCAATTGTTTCTTGACCTTCACCTAAGAGCAAGCTTTATTATGGGTCGAGTTGTTCATGTCCAGAAAGATAATGTGATGACCCAGCCCGCCGACTCCGCTCTTGATTCCGCACTGACTAACGCCCACACACCCGTGTTCGGGCTTGAACCTGGCCCGATCACCGAGGTGCATGCCTTCTGGCTGGCAGGCATGAGCTGCGACGGCTGCTCAATCGCTGCCGTGGGTGCCCAGCATCCCAGCGTCGAACAACTGGTCAGCGGTGCCATTCCTGGAATTCCGGTGGTGATCCTGCACCACCCGGTGCTTGCCACGGAAGCCGGCGAGGCCTTCATCAACCCTTACCGGCTGGCCAAGGAAGGCAAGCTTGGCGCACCGTACGTGGTCATTTATGAAGGATCAGTAGCCAACGAAAAAATCGCCGCAGAGTTCGGCGGCTATTGGTCGGCCATGGGGGCTGACATTTCAGCAGACGGCAGCCCCCAACCCATACCCACGGCCCATTGGCTGCGCGACCTGGCCCCCGGTGCAGCGGCGGTGATCGCCATTGGCACCTGCGCCACCTGGGGGGGAATCCCCGCAGCCGCAGGCAACGTGACGGGGTCGATGGGCGTGATGGATTATTTGGGCAAGGATTACCTCAGTGCACTCGGGCTTCCAGTGATCAATGTGCCGGGCTGCTCCCCCGTGGGCGACAACTTCACCGAAACCGTGGCAACCGTGCTGATGTTCCTTGCGGGCGTTGGCCCTTTGCCGGCCTTTGACGAACTCGGCCGCCCTGCCTGGATGTTCAGGGACACGGTGCACCGTGGCTGTGTGCGCGCAGGTAACTATGAAGAAGGCATTTTCGCCAAAAAATATGGCGACAGCGAATGCCTGGTCGAATTGGGCTGCTGGGGTCCCGTCGTCCAGTGCAATATGGTCTCGCGCGGTGCCATTGGCCATGCGGGCGGTTGCATGAACACAGGCGGCATTTGCATCGGCTGCACCATGCCGGGTTTTCCCGATGCATTTGCGCCTTTCTACAAGGCTCCGCCCGGCACCCTGATTTCTGGCACGGCAAGCCGCGCTGTGGGCAGCTTCATCCGCCCGTTGCGGCGCATCACCCAGCGCAAAAGCAACCTCACAGACCGGTGGACAAAAGCGGGGGCTATTCCAAGTGGCTGGGGCCATGTCGCCAAGCCGGGGCTGCTGACCCGGGCCGCGCATTATTTTTACCGCAAGCTGCAGTATTCCGGCGAGTTTTCCCCGGCATCGACACGCCAACAACAGCTTCAAGCCGGTGGCCACGCCGTCATTGGCGAGGCGAAAAAGCGGATCGAACAGGAGGCCACGCCATGACCGCGCAGGAAATCTACCAATGGTGGTTCATCTGGCTTGGCATCGGCGGCACCATAGTGGTGGCCGCCGCTGCCCTGCTGATCACCATCATCGTGCTGGCGCGGAAGATTGCCGCCCTGGCTGAAACGGCTTTGGTCGTCGTGGAGCAGATTGAGCAGCACACCAAACCGATTTGGCAACTGAACGCGACCAACAAAGTCGCCAAAGACCTGCTTGGCGGTGCCAGGGCGATTGAAGGCAACGCCGGAGCTATAGTCGGTGCGCTGGGTGAAGCAGACCGGCGCCGCGTCGCCTGAATCAGGAGACCACTGCATGGATACCTTATCCTCCTCGCCCGAACAGGCAACCCAGTTCATCTGGTGGATGTCATTGGCGCTCGGCCTGGTTGTCAGCCTGGTGGTCACGTTGTTGCTGTGGCTGATTCACCAGACGGCATGCACCATCAACGGCGTTGTGTCCCGCATTTGGGATGTCGGTCAGCGCGTGGCCAACAACACCGTTCACATTCCGGCGCTGTACAAAACCAATGCGGTGGCGGCGGAGATCCTGTCCAGCGCGTTGAATATCAATGCGGGGGCAGCCGCCATTGAAGCGCATGCCAATGGCTGCCCCGGCTGCCCCCAGTGCATGCTGAAACACTAGGAGCGTCAAAAAATGATCCTTCTCACTTTACTCACTGCCATTTTGGTGCTGGTGTTTTTTGGGGTGCTGGCGGTGGCGCTGGTTCATATCAGCCGCGCGCTGGAATCGGTTGGCGGCACACCCACAAGTTTTCTGGCCAAACTGCGGCTCGGCCTGCGCGCCATTGAAAAAGAAACCAGTCATTTGACGCCGCAAGTGCTGCAAGTCAATGCGGGCTTGTCGCAAATTGCCGGCGGGCTGGGAATGGTGGACAAACACCTGGTGGGTGCCATTAAAGCCGTTACCAAACAGGAGGCCTGAGCAATGAACTCCATGAATCTGTCCCTGACTTTGCCCACGGCGGTTTATGCCATCTGGATGCTTGTCCTGCTGGTTGTCATAGTGGTGATCGTGCCGCTGGCCATTGCTTTGCTGCATCGCACCCTGCGCGCTGCGATGTCGATCCGCCGTTACCTGGATGAAATGCTGCAAGCGGGCGTTGGCATTGCCGGCAACACCAGTTCGATCAGCGCCCTGAAAGACACCATCAGCGTGGCTGGCGGCATGGTCAGCACAGCAGGCAGCATCAAGCAGCATTCGGCCACCATTGCCACGGTTCTGTCGCAGCGCGCCGCGCGGGGGAGCACATCATGACCGCACTGATGTTGTACCTGACGCTGGCCGCCACCGCTGCCGTTGTGCTGGTTCTGGTGGCTTACCTGCTGGGCATCATCGTCGCTCTGTGGGGTGCCAGGAGCAGCCTGGCCCAGTTGGCAGGCGGGCTGATCGCCGTGCGTGACAACACCCAGCCACTGGGCGACCACCTGCGCGCCATCAACGGCGGTCTGACTGTCTTGCTGACCGGCCTGCTGGCCGTCAACGGTGACCTGGCGGCAATCGTCAAAGTGGCCCAGGGCAAATAGCGCATCATCGGCTGAACTATTCAAAATCATTTAGAACGACCCGAAGGAACGACCCATGTGCTTCAAGAATCTGCCCATCGAGTTTGACGAACATGGCAATGCGCATTTGATCGCCGGCGTGGCCGACCCCTATGCCTACACCACGCAGTCGCTCGACGAGCGGGACAAAAAGCTCAAGGAGATCGCCGGCAAAAACGGCCAGTTGCGTGATTTCAATTTCGACCCGGTGACGCGTGTGGCTGGCGCCCTGGCTTTTCACAGCACGGTCGATTTGAAACAACGCAAGGTGGTTGACACCAATTCCATGGCAACGCTGTTTCGCGGCTATGAAGTGATTCTGCGCGGGCGCGACCCGCGCGATGCGGCATTCATCAGCTCACGCGCCTGCGGTGTGTGTGGCGGCGTGCATTCCACTGCGTCGGCCTTGGCCATTGAGATGGCGCTGGACATCAAGCCGCCACCGATGGGCATCCTGATCCGCAACCTGCTGCTGAGCTGTGAATACCTGTACGACAACCCGCTGCATCTGTTTGTGCTGGCGGGGCCTGATTTCTCAGAAGCCCTGGTGCGCGACACCAACCCCGAAGTCT
>JAYVNK010000321.1:0-4066 GCA_043758475.1 Comamonadaceae bacterium
GTTCCTTGATGGCTCGCGCGTTGCGCACCTTGTTGGCCTTGTACTGCGGCATGGTCTCAGGCAGGTCCCGGTAGACACCGCCGGGGCGGAAATAGGCCGCGTGCATGCGCGCGCCACTCGCGGCTTCATACATGTCAAACAGGTCTTCGCGCTCCCGAAACGCATACATCAGCAGCGTCATGGCCCCGCAATCCAGCGCATGGGCGCTGACCCACAGCAGGTGGTTGAGCAAGCGCGTGATCTCTGAGTACATCACGCGGATGTACTGGGCACGCAGGGGCACCTCAATGCCGATGAGCTTCTCAATCGCCAGGCAGTAGGCGTGCTCATTGCACATCATGGACACGTAGTCCAGCCGGTCCATGTAGGGCAGGTTCTGGATGAAGGTCTTGCTCTCGGCCAGCTTTTCGGTAGCACGGTGCAGCAGGCCAATGTGCGGATCGGCGCGCTGGATCACTTCGCCATCCAGCTCCAGCACCAGGCGCAGCACGCCGTGCGCCGCCGGGTGTTGCGGACCGAAGTTGAGCGTGTAGTTTTTGATCTCAGCCATGACATTCCATGAGGACTTGCCGCCGCGCAGGGCCGCCCCAAGCAAGGCAGCACCCCCTCGGGGCTGAGCGCTGCGGCTCCCGATGTGCCTGCGCACATGGGGACAGCGCGAAGGGCAAGTGCCTCTGGCACGAGCACGTCCAGCGCAACACACGAAGTGGTAAGCGTGGGGGCATCATTTCAGACCACCGTAATTGTTTTCACGGATGATGCGCGGCGTTATTTCGCGCGGCTCAATCGTGACGGGCTGGTAGATCACGCGCTTCTGCTCGGCGTCGTAACGCATTTCGACATGGCCCGTGGTCGGGAAGTCTTTGCGAAACGGGTGGCCGATGAAGCCGTAATCGGTGAGGATGCGACGTAAGTCGTTGTGGCCTTCAAAAACGATGCCAAACAAATCGAACGCCTCGCGCTCGAACCAGTTGACTGAAGCCCACACATCGCACAGTGAGGCCACCATGGGCACGTCATCGTCCGCTGCGAACACTTTCAGGCGCACGCGCTGATTCAGGCTGACCGACAGCAGATGCGACACGATGCAATAGCGCCCCCCACCGCCCACGTTACCAAAGCCGCTGTTGTCGCCATCGAGGTTGTCTTTGTACTCGGAATAGTCAACACCGCACAGGTCAATCAACATCTCAAACCGGCAAGCCGGGTCATCACGCAACGTGATGGCTGCATCGCGGTAATCTGCAGCAGACACTACCACCGTCACCTCGCCCAGCGCCACGTGGATGCGCCGGACTTTGCTGCCCAGCACATGGGCAATGGTGGTTTTCAGCGCTTCAGGCTCAACAGCAAAAACAGTCATCAATGAACCTTCAAGCGCGCGCAATGGTCTGCGTGCGGCGAATCTTCTGCTGCAGCTGGATGATGCCGTACAGCAGTGCCTCAGCCGTGGGCGGGCAACCCGGCACATAAACGTCCACCGGCACAATGCGGTCGCAGCCGCGCACCACCGAATAGCTGTAGTGATAGTAGCCGCCGCCGTTGGCGCACGACCCCATGCTGATCACCCAGCGTGGCTCGGACATCTGGTCATACACCTTGCGCAACGCGGGAGCCATCTTGTTGCACAGGGTGCCGGCCACGATCATCAGGTCAGACTGCCGGGGGCTGGCGCGAAACACCTCTGCGCCAAATCGGCTGATGTCGTAACGGGCAGCCGCCGCATGCATCATCTCCACCGCGCAGCAGGCCAGGCCAAACGACATGGGCCACAGCGAGCCCGTCTTGGCCCAGTTCATGACCGAGTCATACGACGTGGTCATGAACCCTTCTTTGAAAACGCCTTCAATTGCCATCTGATTACTCCCAGTCAAGGGCTCCTTTTTTCCACTCGTAGACAAAGCCCACGACCAGAATGCCCAGGAACACCATCACCGACCAAAAACCCAGCGGGCCGATCTCTTTTAGCGCCACTGCCCAAGGAAAAAGGAAAGCGATTTCCAGGTCAAACAGGATGAACAGGATGGCCACCAGGTAGTAGCGCACATCAAACTTCATGCGCGCGTCTTCAAACGCCTCAAAACCGCACTCATAGGGGGAGTTTTTGGCTGCGTTGGGCCGGTTGGGCCCGAGCACATAACCGATCACCTGGGGCACAACTCCGACGCCAATGCCAACCAGGATGAACAACAGGACAGGCAAATATTGATCGAGGTTCATCTTGGCATTCTGATCAGCGTTTTTGCCCGGCGGGCCAAGCCCGCGCAAGCTGTTTTGTTTGGTGCCGTCGGCGAGACTCGAACTCGCACAGCTTTCGCCACTACCCCCTCAAGATAGCGTGTCTACCAATTTCACCACGACGGCTATTTTTCAACCCTGGATTGCGTGAGGCACCTTGCGGTTTTTGCTCTCCAGACAACGTCAGAGTTTACCCTGAAAACAGGATTGTTTCCCCTGTGGGCTTTGCCAAATTGAGTGGCAATTACTTCGAGGGAATCTGCGCTGCGCCAGAGGCCGCCTGCGCGGGCATGGAAGCAGCGGGTACGGTACCCGGCGCAGCAGGCGCGACCGAAGATGCACCCAGCGGCACACCTGCGGCGACGCCCTCAAGCACACTTCCCGTGCTGGCAGGCCGCAGGTTGCCAAAGTAGGCCAACATCAAGGTGGCTACAAAAAAGACTGTGGCAAGAACCGCCGTAGTGCGTGACATGAAATTGGCGCTGCCGCTCGCGCCAAACAGGCTGCCCGAGCCGCCGCTGCCAAACGCGGCCCCCATGTCCGCGCCCTTGCCATGCTGCACCAGAATCAGGCCGATCATGGCAACTGCCGTGATCATTTGCACGGCCAGAATGATGTTCAATACGATGTTCAATCTAAACTCCTAAATAAATAGCTACTCATGCAATACTTTAGAGGGCTGCAGCAATAATTGCCAGAAAATCATTGGCTTTGAGCGAAGCCCCGCCAACCAGCCCGCCATCAATGTCGAGCTGCGCCAGCAGCTGCGCGGCGTTGGCAGCATTCATGCTGCCGCCGTACAAAATGTGAATGCGGTCTGAATGTTCAGTTGCAGCTTTTAACTGCGCACGCAACACCGCATGGACTTGCTGAGCCTGCTCTGCCGATGCCGTTTTGCCGGTGCCAATCGCCCAAACGGGCTCATACGCAACCACAATTTCGCTGATGCAATGGCCGTTGACGTGAATCGCGGCGGCAAGCTGGCGCTTGACCACCTCTTCCGTGAGGCCCGCTTCGCGCTCGGCCAACGTCTCGCCCACACACACAATCGGCGTGATGCCATCTGCCAGCGCGCGCTGGGCCTTGAGGGCCACCACGGCGTCGGTTTCTGCATGGTACTGGCGCCGCTCTGAGTGGCCGACGAGACAATAGCGAACACCGAATTCCCTGAGCATCGCGCCTGAGGTTTCGCCCGTAAATGCGCCCGACTCGTGCGATGAAACATCCTGCGCACCCAAATCAATCGCACTGCCTGTGAGCAGAAGCTGAACCTGCGCCAGATAGGCTGCTGGCACACACACCGCCACATGGGCACCGCATGAGCCCATCCCTGAAGCAATCGCGTTGAGCAACGCCTGGTTTGCCGCCAGGCTGCCATTCATCTTCCAGTTGCCGGCGATCAGTTTTTTCTTCATTTGCTGGTCCCTCACTGTCGTTTCACGTCTTGCCGATTCACTTACTCGCCGCGCTTTAAGCGGCGTGATCCCAAGTCAGCACAATCTTGCCAATGTGCTGGTTTGATTCCATCAGGGTGTGCGCCTTCTCTGCGCCGCTGCCGGATGGATCACCTACGGCGGCGAAGACGCTGTGAATCACTGGCTTGACGCTGCCGTTTTCAATCAAGGGCCACACGTTTTTCTTCAAAGACTCTGCAATCGCCGCTTTGAACGCAATCGGACGTGGACGCAGCGTCGAACCCGTCACCGTCAGGCGGCGACGCAACAACACACCAGCGTTGACTTCAGCCTTCACGCCGCCCTGCACAGCAATGATGACCAGACGCGCGTCTTCCGCCATGCATTCAATCTCGCGCGACACGTAGGCACCT
>JAYVNK010000322.1:0-12356 GCA_043758475.1 Comamonadaceae bacterium
GCATTCATAATGCTGATGTCGGTGGTTCAAGTCCACCTATCACCACCAGATTACCGCGCCTCTCACCTCAGGCTGGCGCAGTCGAAAAAAGGCACTTCCCAGTGCCTTTTCTTTTTTTTCTCTCACCGGTTGAGATGGCGCAATAACCTTGCCGCAAACTCAATTTCCCCCATTAAAACGTCTGTAGCCCTCGTCCAATATACATAGTTAGCTATATATAACATATCAAATTTGGGCAAGCTGGTGTAGCACCGCGTACCCGACCGCTGCTGCGGCCAGGCCATGTCAGGGGCATTGCGCCATTGCATCAGACGACCAGGGTCGGCGCTCGCCGTAGGCATCCGTCAGGGTGGAGAGAAAGGCCGCCAGGTCGTCAGCCTGCTGCGATGACAGGGGCGCAGCCACAGGCCCGCCCAGTACGGGTACGCCATGGCTGCCGTGCCGCACCGCGTCTTGCAGGTGCTCCATGCGCCCATCGTGCATGTACGGCGCTGTGGTGGCCACGTTGCGCAGGCCAGGCGTTCTGAACTGGCCCCGCATGCTCTCCTGCACCACCAGGCGCTCTGTAGCAAGCTGGTTGGCGCGGCGCGGGTCGTCGTTGTAGACACCGGTGAGATTGAGCCGGTTGTTTTTGAGGCTGATGGCCCCGGCCAGACGGCCGGTATCAGCGCCGCTATCAGGACCGCCATGCGGGCGGGCGGGGTTGCTGCCTCCAGTTGCGAGTACATCGTGAAAACGTTGATCGGAGAAGTTGGGCCCCTGGTGGCAGGCAATGCATCCGGCCTCGCCGACAAACAGCTTCAGGCCGCGTCGCGCCGCAACTGGGTATGGCGCGCCCGGCAAGCCCGCCAACCCATCCCGGAACTCATCAAACGGGGTTCGTGCAGTGACCAGTGTCTCCTGGTAGGCCGCAAGCGCTTTGCCCACGTTGACCAGGGTGCGCTGTGGCTCGCCCAAGGGCGAACTTTGGAACACTTTGCGGTAGCAGGCGGCCAGTTCGGGGTCGCGCTTGAACAGCTTGGCCACCGTGGCCGGGCTGCTGTCGAACTCCCGGCTGTCCAGCATGGGGCGGATGCTGGCCATCCACAGGCTGTCGCTGGCACCGTCCCAGCCAAACCACTTTTGCTGGCGCAAATTGACAAGCGAGGGCGTGTTGCGTGGCAAGTCGGCCAGCCCATGGGCACGGGCCTTGAAGTCGGTGAAAGACCGGTCTGGCTGGTGGCAGGTGATGCATGAGATGTAGCCCACTGGCGACATGCGCGTGTCGGCAAACAGGCGGCGGCCCAGCTCGATGGCCTGGGCCTTGCCAGACACGCGGTTGCCGGGGTCTGCACGCGGGGTGGGCGGCCAGGGGCCGAGGGTCAGAATTTGCCGAATTTCCTGGGCTGAAAACTCGGCATTGGCCATTGGCGGGACGTCGGGGTTCGCATGGGCAAACTGGACCGCTACCATTGCAGCCACCATCGCCACACGGTCCGTCCACTGGACGATTGCCGCCTTCGGTGACAGCGCCTGCCACATCGCGCTACCGATCACGCCAATTCGAACGCGTGTCAACGCGCAGGGTACAGCGAGACTTCGCTGGCAGACCGAAAGCGCACCTCCAGTTCACGTTGGCCGCTGGCGGGAATTTCGATGTCGCTGCGCAAGGTTTCGTCCTGAAACGTGACGGCCACCTGGTAGCGGCCAGGCACCATCGAGACCAGCAGCCAGGGGCCGTCCATGGCGGCATCCAGCACCACTTTGCTGCGGGCGTCGCTGATGCGCACCTGTGCATCAGCCACCGGGCCGCCCGACAGGCTGGAACGTGCCACCCGCGCAAAGCTGAACTGCGCACGCCGCGAGGCGATGGCCTTCAACTCCTTCGGCGTGACGCCCCCGGTCACATAAGGCAGGCAGCTGGCGGAACGGCGCACTTCGGTGGATGCGACACCGCTTGCCGCCACAAGTGCCACAACCAAAGCACTAGCCAGCACCGTCCACAGGGCGAGGCCGCCGGCCAGCGCCGGCATGTGTCGCCAGCCCCAGCGCAGCGCAGCCGCCGCGCCATGGATGGGGCCAAACGGGGTGGGGTAGGTCATCGTGTGGTTCATGACGTGGCTCCAGAGTTTGCTGTGTGTTCGCAGGCACAGGCCGACCGTCGGTACCCTTTGATTTATACAGCGCACAGCGATGCTTTTCAAGTCTCTGTCTCAGCAGTCTGCGCCTCAGCAAGCCCAGCGTCAGGCCGCTACAGGCCGCTACAGGCCGACAGAATGCCCCCAAAAGGCGGTGCAAATCCGAGCCCAATGCACGCCACAGAGCTGCGGCGAGTGGGAAATCTATAATCAGGGGCAGAGCGGTCGATGCCGCCCATGCGTCCCGCCCCGTGCAATTCAGCCTCTGGACAAACACCATGAACCGCTGCCCTCCCCTAGGCCTTGCCTCTAGCCCTGTCTTTGGGCCTTTCTCGGCCTTCCTGCTGTCTGTTGTGCTTGCCGTCGCGGCAATCGCTGTAGCAGGCTATTCAACACCCGCAGTGGCCCAAGGCATGCTGCGCCAGTTTCCCCCAGCAGCCAAACGGGCCGTGCTGGAGGTGAAAGCGCCGCCAGAAGTGCTGCTCAACGGCGCGTCCGCGCGCCTGTCGCCCGGCGCGCGCATCCACGGACTGACCAACATGCTCGTGATGTCAAGCCAGATGATCGGCCAGCGCCTGGTGGTGAACTACCTGCGCGATCCCCAAGGACTGGTTCACGAGGTCTGGATTTTGAGCGAGGCCGAGGCGCAGCAAAAGCGCCCCGGCATGGAGCCCGTCACCAATTACGTGTTTGGCTCGGACGCCGACAAGCCCAAAGTGGATGACGGGAAAACGCCGTTCAACCAGTTGCCGCTGTACAAGAAGTGAGAAATAAGTAAAACAGCCTAAAGCCCCCGTGCACACTGAATATTTAGCTATTTAATAGATAGTAAATCAGTCTCGGGCCAGTTGCGAAAATATTTCAGGACAATTGCCAACCGATTGTTGACAGGGCATGAGTAAAAAAGTCTTTATCAAAACCTTTGGCTGCCAGATGAACGAGTACGACTCGGGCAAGATGGCCGATGTGCTGCACGCTGCCCAAGGCTACGAGCCCACGCAGAATGTGGACGAAGCCGACCTGATTTTGTTCAACACCTGCTCGGTGCGCGAGAAGGCGCAGGAGAAAGTGTTCTCAGACCTGGGCCGCGTCAAGCACCTCAAGAAAAGAGGCGTGCTGATTGGCGTGGGCGGCTGCGTGGCCAGCCAGGAGGGCGCGGCCATCATTGAGCGCGCGCCGTATGTAGACGTGGTGTTTGGGCCGCAGACGCTGCATCGCCTGCCCGACATGTTGCGCCAGCGCGCGCTGCAAAACCGCTCGCAGGTGGACATCAGTTTCCCCGAGATCGAGAAGTTTGACCACTTGCCCCCGGCGCGGGTAGAAGGTGCCACCGCGTTTGTGAGCATCATGGAAGGCTGCTCCAAATATTGCAGCTACTGCGTGGTCCCCTACACGCGAGGTGAGGAAGTGAGCCGCCCGTTTGAAGACGTGCTGGTCGAAGTGGCGGGCCTGGCCGACCAGGGCGTGAAAGAGGTGACCCTGCTGGGCCAGAACGTCAACGCCTACCGAGCCAAAATGATTGCGGACGAATCCACATTGACCAGCGACATGGCCGACTTCGCCACCTTGCTGGAGTATGTTGCCGACATTCCCGGCCTTGAACGCATCCGCTACACCACCAGCCACCCCAACGAGTTCACGCCGTCGCTGATTGCCGCTTACGACAAAATCCCCAAGCTCGTCAGCCACCTGCACCTGCCAGTGCAACACGGCTCAGACCGCATCCTGATGGCCATGAAGCGCGGCTACACCGCCATGGAATACAAGAGCACCATCCGCAAGCTGCGCGCCATTCGACCTGACATGGCCATCAGCAGCGACTTCATCGTCGGCTTTCCCGGCGAGACCGAGGACGACTTCGGCAAGATGATGAAGCTGATTGATGACGTGGGTTTTGACAACTCATTCAGCTTCATCTTCAGCCCGCGCCCCGGCACCCCGGCTGCCAACCTGCATGACGACACGCCGCATGAAGACAAACTGCGCCGACTGCATCACCTGCAGGGCGTGATTAATGCAAGCATCACCCGCATCAGCGAAAGCCGCCTGGGTACGGTGCAGCGCATTTTGGTAGAGGGCACCTCCAAACGCGACGCAAGGGAACTGATGGGCCGCACGGAATGCAACCGCGCTGTCAACTTTGCCGGGCATGCGCGCCTGATTGGGCAACTGGTGGATGTGACCGTGACAGAAACGCGCACTTACACTTTACGCGGCGATTTAATTGAGGCAATGGCGAGCGCTGCATCCATTTGAGGTTTCGGTCCGTTCTACATTGGACCCTGCATCACACGACGTGTTTTGCAGCGGTTTATCCGCCGGCCAGTGCCTGTTTTTGCCGGTTTTGTAGAAACCCACCTGGAAGCCGCCATGAAATCTACCTGTCTATTGTTCAACACTACCACTACCGCTCCCACTGCTGCTGTTAATGCCTTCGCTTAAGGTTTCAAACTCTCCAAGGTCTCCCGCGCCGGGGCACTGGTTCTTGTCTGTGGCTGCGCCTTCACACTGCCCCCGGCTGCCATAGCCCAGCCTCAACAGGGTCTGCCCCTGGGTGCACCGGCCTCGGCGACAGCCATCATCGGCACCCTTGCTGCCCCTGCCGACGAGCGCGTTGCCTTCACCTGGGGCGCAGCAGGCACGCAAAATTGCGAATGCAAAGCCAATGACAAAGGCGCATTTGCCTTGCTATTTACAGCCCCTGAGGCTGATTTGCTGGGTGCCGACAAGGCCCGCGCAGGCACCCACGGCACCGGCCCGTTTTGGCTGGCGCTGGAAGGCAGCCGGGTTAACGGCAGCGCAAAGGCCCGCGCGGACGCACCCCTCAGCGCCGCAACAGCCGGGGCCATCCTCTGGCTGTTGCTCGCCACCCAGTCCACCGGCGGCGCGGGGAAGCTAGCGTCTGTTACCCACATCCAGCGCATCAACACCGCAGGCGGCGCGGCCCCGCCAAGTGGCTGCTCCAGCGCCGCAGATGCGGGTCAACAAGCCAAAGTGGGCTACACGGCAGACTATGTGTTTTACGTGCAGCGCTAGCCCGCATATTTCACCCTTTCTCCCAAAGTAGCCCGAAACAGCGTTTTCCCGCGATGCGCAAGGCATCCTGGCGCTCAGGCGGGTGCCAACGGACTCATGTCGCGGGTTTTGCCTGGGCCCAAGACGCAACTTCCCCCACCCCGGCTTGGGTTGCGGGCCGTATTTGTGTCAACACGCAGGCCAGGCGCTGGTGGGGAATTTACGGTGAGCGCAGCTGACTCATCGCATGCGCAAAGATATCCGCACTGGGCCAGTGGGAGGCCAGATACAGACGGATGCGCCGGGTGTTGCGGGTCACCACAGCGGCCAGCTTGAGCAGCTTGATGCGCAGCGTATCCACCTGCGCCGTGGCCAGGGCCGTGCCCGCCAAGGCCAAGGCACGCAGGCGCTCAATCAACACATAGCCCAACGCCGCCAGCAACATGCGAAGCTGGTTGCTCTGGAACACATGGCAACTGGTGCGCGTGGCAAACAGGCCCACCTGAGCTTCCTTGATCCGGTTCTCGGCCTCACCGCGCTGGCAGTACAGGCCATCGTAGAGCTGCAGACGCCTTGGGCAGAGCGCTATGGCTTGGCTGCCAACCCGATTGTCGGTGCCGTGCTGGTCAGCGGCATTTACGACCTGCACCCACTGCGCTACCGCTACTTGCAGCCTGCTATCCAGCTTGACGATGGCATCATTCAGCGCAACTCGCCAATGCTGAGCGTGCAGGCTAATTCAACACCGCTGTTGGTGACGTGGGGTGCGCAGGAATCAGCTGAGTTTGCGCGCCAGTCCGCAGATTTTCACAACGGCTGGATGGCCAGCGGCGGGCGGTCTGAGCTGCTGCCGCAGAACGGTGCGAATCATTTTTCAGCGATTCACGGGTTTGAAGATGCTGCAGGCCCGCTGTGCCAGTCGATGGCGCGGGCGGTGGGGCAAAGCTATGCGGCTGCATAACGCGTCGAGCCGCTCGCCGTTGCTCAGTCAAACAAGGGAGCGATTTGCAGTCTTCCCAATGCTTTTGTCCATCACGTTCACTTCCCAATATTCGGTGCGCATGTAAGATGGTCCGAATCAAATAAATATTATTTTAGTAGCTTACTATGCAGTGTGGACAGGGGCTACAGCTCGATTTATTCATTTTTTTGATGATATTAACCGCTGCAGCCCCATTTTCCCAGGAACCGCCATGAACCCTGTCTTGCGCACCGCGCTGTTGATCGCCGCCAGCGCTTTGAGCATGGCAACCTCCAGCCACGCGCAAACCAGCACCATGGATTGGCCTAACAAACCCATCCGCATGGTCATCACCTTTCCACCAGGTGGCAGCTCGGACGCAGTGGTGCGATTGCTGGTGCCACGCCTTGGCGAAAAGCTGGGCCAGCAGGTGGTGGTGGACAACCGGCCCGGCGCCGTTTGACCCAGCGCGCGACTTCAAACCGGTGACGCTGCTGGCGGGCGCGCCGTTTGTGCTGGTGGGGCATCCGTCCGTCTCGGCAAAATCGCTGCATGAGCTGATTGCACAGGCCAAGGCCGCGCCCGGCAAATTCTCGGTGGGGCATGGCGGCAATGGCACGGCCATCCATTTGTCCAGCCAGCACCTGGCGCATGAACATCGAAGCGCAACCGTCGGCGGGTATAAGCGCTCGCAGTGCCCGGGCAGCAACGCCTCGGTGGTTTGCCGCAACTGCGGACGCGTCAGCGCGTTGAAGAACTCCACCACCTCGGTTGCCCGCGACTGGCGTCCGATACTGCGTTGACGTTGATGCAAAACGTTTCGGGCGTTACGACCCATGGTGGCTGTCCTTCGAAAAGATGGTTTGGGGGCTTCGTAACAACTATCCTATCAACCCCTGGGTCAGCCACCTCCTCTTGCTTTCAAATTCACGCGGTCACGTGCGGGACTTCAGCACCATCAGGCTTAAGTAAGTGCCATTTTCGTTAAGGGCCCTCTGCCTAACGACAAAACCCCCAATTGATTCGCTCCATGGGTTTCAGGCCAAACACCGTGAAACCGAGTGCTTTGACTTTTTCGGCGTCACGGGCGTTGATGTCCACCACCAAAATATAGGTAACTATTGCAAATGGGTCGGGCTCGCTTGTAGGACGTACGAAAGCACATCGCAGGTCCGACACCTCGATCTGCGCGTCAAGTAGTTGGACAAGCTCTCGATACGGCGCACCGTCGCGATCTGGTATCGTTTTCATGAGAACGACCACCTCACGCGGCACCGGAGCGTCGCCGCCACCACATCCAGCCAATACATTCGCACAGACGAGTGCGATGCTGGCACGGCGCAATTTCAAAAAATGTGTTTTCATGAACTTTCCCTCGTGATTCCGTCGCATCTCACACCGTGCCAAATACGTTCGGGATAACGTTATTGCACCTGCATCGCGGATTTGAAGCAGGTAATTTTCAGTAGCAGAGCGCCGCTGATTTTCGGGCTTGTTCAGAGGGCCCAAAAACCGAGAATCCAAACGATTTGAGCTTTTCGACGTCACGGGCGTACACGTCGAGCAGTATCACGACCGTCGGAGCGTTCGAAGTCTCCAGGCCACTGATTGTTACTGGCGACAAGGATGCACACCGTATGTCCAAGATGTCGATGCGCACCTCGTCAAACTCGGGCATCCCAGGGTACGGTGGGCCTGCAACCCGAATTTCTTTCATCATGACCACAACGTCCGTCTGCGGGACTGAGACTGGGACGTCGCCGTCACCGCCGCCGCAAGCTGCAGCAGCGATGGCGGTGGCCAGCGCGATGCCGATCACGCGAAATTTGCCAGCCTGTTTTTTCACAGCAGAATCTCCTTGGGCTAAAAATCAAGAACAACCGATTTGGGCGGTGACTCAAGTGACAGGTCCGTATGCACAATACCCAACCGCGCTTACGGCGCTCTCCCGGCAGCAATTGCGGGTTGGGTGCGCGCATCTGTCAAGGGCAAACCGCCAAGCCAGTTTTTCTCGCCTGCTCCTCTGGGCCAAAAACCAGGTAGCCCAAGGCTTTGGCTTTGACAGCGTCACGGGCAGGGATATCGAGCAGCAAGAAGGTCACGACTGCGCTGGGGGCTGTGACGCCGGGTGGTGCCCGTAAGTACCCACAGCGTATTTCCAAAATTTCTACTTGAGCGTTCTTCAATACTCCAATCTCTCTAGCCGATACTCCCGGAACCAACGCAATCCCCAATTCTTTCAAGACGGTCACCGCTGTAATCGGCGCTGTCGAATCACCACCCCCACAGGCAGCCAGGGTCATTGCGCCTGCAAGCGCCAGGGCGGTCCGAAACAATGTGCCAAGTCTTTTTTTCATCACGGAATGCCTCTGAACAAAGGTCTTTCAACGCACGCCATCAAGGCCAACGTGGCCGCCTGAATTGGGTAGAGCACAAATTTGTCGTGCTGCCGGTGCACAGCACATCGGTGTTGACTGGCACCGAGGCGTTGTCTTTGATCCAGTTTGAGATGAAGCTGACGGGAGCAGTTGGCGCAATGGCCTTTAGCGCTGCATAAAACCCCGAAACATGGGGTGTTGCATAAGATGTCCCGAAGTCGGCAGAAGTGTCATAGATCGAAGATGCACTGGGACTTGACGACCGAATTCTTGTGTCCACACCGTTTGGGCCAGCTTGACCGCCGCCCGGGGCCAGCCAGAATTGCTCGAGCGGGAAGGAGCTGGGGTTGGCCAGGTTGGAATGGGTGGCGCGCAGGCTGCCCGTGCTGTTGTTAATGACCGAGCCGACCTTGATGACATTCGCCACGCAGGCCGGCCAGGTAATGGCCCCATTCAAGCCCTCATTTCCAGTGGCCGCCACCACCGGTACGCCCATGTTGGTCAGCATTTGAACCGCGTTGGTTATGAGCGGGCTATTGCTTGTTTCCTGGTAACTTGAGCAGTCAGATGGGAAATTGCCGCCGCCAAAGCTCATGTTCACCACAAACGGGTTGTTGGTGGTGCCCGGTGTCATGATGTTGACCAGCAACTGCATGAGCAGCGCCAGGTCTTCTGCAAACACACTGGCCTGCCCACCGGATGTATACGAAAAAACGTGAAAGGCGGCAATGCGGGCATCCGGCACCATGCCCTGAAACCCGGCAGAAGGCGAAACGGGCGGCACCCACGGGCTAGGCGACGCCCTGCCAGCCGCTATGCCGGCAACCATGGTGCCGTGCAGGCACAAACTTGAAAAGCCAAGGAAGCCGCCGCAAGGCGCTGCGGACCCAGGTAGCCCGCCCGGACTGTCGCCGGGCCCCGAGCCACTGGTACCCTGCTGCGGGCATATGGAGGAGTACGCCGTCCCGTCGCTCGTTGTGATGTTGGAGCCAAAGCATCCTTCAAAGAAAACCCGGCTGTTGCCCGCAGCATCAGTTAAAAACTGGTGGTTGGCTTGCACCCCGGTGTCCATGACGATGATGTTTTGCCCTGCGCCGCGAAAGTTGGGGTTGCCCCAGGCGGCTGGCATGTTGGTGAGCACGGCGCTGTTGGTAAGGCTTGGGCTGGCCACAGGGCGGTTGAGTTCAATGGCAAGCAGCCGCGCATCGCCGGACGCCTTCAGTGTCTGTAGCTGTGCGTAGGTCAGCCGCCCGGCCACGCCCCCCAGTGTGGAGAGATCTTGCAATGCCGATTGCGTCGCATTTTGCCCGGGGTCGGGCGCACCCGCACTAGCCAGCGCACCAGCCAGCAGGCTGTCAATCGCACGCTTGTGCGCCTGGGTTTGCGCCGCGAACGACGCCTTGGACGGGTTGCCCCCCAGCAGCGGGGTGCGGATGGTGACGATGACCTGGGCGGCCCCGTCGCGCAGCGCCGCGTCCATGGCGTCGGGGGCTATAAACAGCGGCCGCGCATCTCGGAAGCCCACGGGTTTCAGGCTGCGCACGGCTTCGCTTTCGGCCAGCTTGAGTAGCCCCTCGCGGGTGAGCCGCAGGGTGAGCGTGGGAGCGGTCATGGCCGCCACGTTTGCCAGGGCAGCAGTTTTGCCGGGCAGTTGAAGGTCGGTCATGCCAGTCAGCAGCGTGCGCGCTATTGCTCGGCCTTCTTCAATGGTTTTTGCGTCGATGACCAGGCGTACGCTGCCGTCTTTAAGGGTGTCAAACTGTAGTCCGTCGGTGTTGAGTGTGACGTCGGCATCAAGGAAGCCCTGGCTTTGCAGCAGCCGCTCAATTTCTGCGTGGCTGCCGTCCAGGCCGTTGAGCTTTGTGCGGGCATTCCACGCAGTGTCTGGATAAAAAGCGGCCGCGTTGGCACTGCTTTGCAAAACATTCAGGCCGGCCGGGGTGACGTGCAGGCCAATTTGCCCCATCTGGTTGTCCCATTGCCCACCATTCCAGGCGCGCGGACCCAACTCGGCCAGCAACAAGCTTTTGCGGCGCGCAACATCAGCCTTGACGCCCTGCGGGTCGTTGCCAAGCTGATCAATGGTGGTGTTCACCAGGCGCACCGCGACGGCGACCGCGCCATTTTTTTGCGCCTCGGCTGCCATTTTCGGCAACTCGGCAGGGTCAAACTGTTCGGCCCATGTGAATTGCGCCGGAAAGGCCAGCAAGGCTAGCGCGGTCAAGTGGTGAAGCGGTGAAAAAATTTTGCACGATTGATCTCACTTGGGTTGCCGTGGTGGACCTGTTGACGCCTCTTCGTACGCTTCATACAAATCATAGTGGCTTCGTGCAACGCGTTGCACTGATTTTTTTTGTAACGGTTCGTGCGGAAAACCCGGGTACATCGACGTAAGTCCGTTAAAACAGTGGGGACCGTTTCACCCAAATACCTGTCCAATACCTGATCGCCCAGCGCTTGCCGGTGCAATCGGGCGACTCACCTCAGACGCAGGCGACCCTTATCGCATTTCAACGTGATGTTCAGGCAATCCAAAAAAAAGTCAGCATGGGCATTGACGGGCGTGCGCGCGCGGCGGTGCCAGGCGTGGCGCTTTTTGCGCGCTGTTTGCGGCGCACTTCGCAGTCTTGCTGGGTGGGGTAAGCTAGTCGGCTGCGGTGGTAGCGGCGACGGCGGAGTTAGCACCGCGTCAGCTGTGTCAGCCGTCACAGCAGTTTACCCTCCAGCCCTAACGCCGCCTTTGGTAGAGCCGGTCATCAGCGGCTAACCCGCCAACCCGGCTTCGTGCGATGCGCCTGGCCAGCGGGCTTGGCTGCGCGACTACATGAACGACTAGCATCTTTGCCGCAGCCCGCAAGCACTCCGGATGCCGCAGCCAGCACGCTGCCGCAGTACTTTGTCAGCCTCCTGTTTGCGCCATTGGACCGATATAGTTTTATCCAAACCAGCGCTGACTTCGTACAGTTTTTTGGTACTGGGCAGGGTGTCGGATACGACTATGCACTGGCCTGGGCCGACGCCGAGCAGATTGAATGGGCTTCCACCCCTCGCCAATGTCCCGGATATCGCTCGCAAATTTGTCGTGGTTGACGCTGCTTGTAGGCAGCAAATGTTTAACGTCAAATCTGCCAAGTACTCGCTTTCGCCCGTGATCGACGCTCGGGTACTGGCTGCCCCTGCCGACGAGCGCGTTGCCTTCACCTGGGACGCAGCAGGCACGCAAAACTACGAGTGCAAAGCCAATGACAAAGGCGCATTTGCCTGGGTTTTTACAGCGCCTGAGGCTGATTTGCTGGGTGCCGACAAGGCCCGCGCAGGCACCCACGGCGCCGGCCCGTTCTGGCAGGCACTGGATGGCAGCAAGGTCAACGGCAGCGTAAAGGCCCGCGCCGATGCACCTGCTGGCACAGGTTCAGCCGGGGCCATCCCCTGGCTGTTGCTGGCCACCGAATCCACCGGCGGCAGAGGCAAGCTGGCACCCGTCACCCACATCCAGCGCATCAACACCGCAGGCGGCTTGGCCCCGTCAAATGGCTGCGACAACGCCTAAGCTGCGGGTCAACAAGCCAAAGTGGGCTACACCGCAGACTATGTGTTTTACGTGCGGCGCTAGGATATCGCTGGATCAAAATTCAAAATACTACATTTTAGATAGCTTCTCATGCAGTACTGACAAGGTCTGGAGCCGTAAAACACCGGAAATCATCCCTCGACCCTCTGGTGTTACAAATTTTCACCAAATCGACTTGAAAGCATACCGTCTAGTTGGTATATTCAAACCAACTAGGCGGTATGCTCAATGAACTCGCTAACCCACGCTTCCAAAACCAAACTGCTTGACGCTGCCTTGCAGGTGTTTCGCACCAAAGGCTACACCGCGACCAC
>JAYVNK010000323.1:0-4043 GCA_043758475.1 Comamonadaceae bacterium
CGCGTCCAACGAGCGTCGGCGGTTGATTGCCAAGTGGGAGAAAGAGGTTAATTCCTTACCACGTTGATGTTGCCCCCACGGTCGTTCACTGCGCGTAACTCCCTGGACGTGCCGATGCCAGAGGCAACCGCCCTTCGCCCTGTCCAATCCTGCGCAGGCAGGATTGGAGCCGCAGCGCTCAGCCCCGAGGGGGCCGCATTTTGGCTTCGCCGCCTTTCAGGAGCGCTTGGGGCGGCCCGGCGCGAAAACCCCGCTCGATCATCCCATGTCCAAATCACCCAATGCTGCCGTCCGCCTGTGGCTGATCATCGGCCTGCTGGCCTATGTGGTGCTGCCCTGGTACGCCCTTCATGACACAGCCTGGTACAGCGTGCTGCCACAAATTTTTGGCGGGCCTGAGACGGCCACCGGGCTGCTCCAGGCGTTTGTGCATGGGCGCAAGTGGCTGCTGTTTGGGGTCGCGGGGCTGCTGCTGGCAGCGGTGGGCCTGGCGGTGCCAGTCGGGCGGGGGCAGAGCCATTGGTTTTTGGCAGGCGGGCTGATCGGTTTTCTTGGCCTGCTGGCCAGTGCCTTCATGATTGGTGCCAAAGGCTGGGCATTTGATTCGCTGAACAGCCAGTTCGGCGAGCTGGCGATCCACCAGTTTGGCATTGGCATTGGCATTGGTGCGTTTGTCGTGCTTCTGGCGCTCATCATGATCACCGCCTTTGGGGTGGCGCGCAAAGGGTATTTCAAGGGCGACCTTTTCATTGCATCCGCCGTGTTGGGCTGCTCCGTGATGCGGGTGCTGTTCATCGCGTTCCCGGTCACCAAGGCGCTGTATGGCGCGTTTTTGACCGAAGTCGGGCGTGGGTCGTTGGGAGCAATCTTCAACCGCATTGGCAATGAGCGCGTGTGGGGCCTGAACTGCCTGGCCGGTGGGGTGCGCTGCGGCGTGGCCTGGAACACGCTGTTTCTGGCATTGCTCCCGGCAGTCGGCACCACGGTGCTGGGCACGATGATGGCGCTGATGGCGGAGCGCAGCGCCGGCCCGCGCGTGCAAACGCCGCTGCGGGTGATTGCGCTGTTGCCCATTATCACGCCGCCTTTTGTGGTGGGTCTTGTTGTGGTGGGTCTTGGCTTGATCTTGCTGTTTGGCCGTGCGGGTCTGGTCAACCAGTTTCTGGATTGGCAATCCGGTGGTGGTGGGCGGCCAGTTTTCTGTGCTGTCTACCGACATTTTCTTTGCCATTGTGGGCGCGCAGTACGACCAGGGGCGTGCCGCATCGCTGGCCTGGATTTTGACGATCTTCGCGCTGGCCGTGTTCGCGCTGCAACGCGGCCTTCTGGGCAAGCAAAACTACACCACGGTCAGCGGCAAGGGCGATGCCGGCATTGCCATGGCGCTGCCCGATGGCGTGCGCCGCACACTGAACGGCGTGGTCTACCCGTGGCTGGCTTTCACGGTCATCGTCTACCTGTTTGCCTTTGCCGGTGGCTTTGTGCAAACCTGGGGGCGTGACTACACGCTGACGCTCAATCACTTTAAAACGGCGTTCTCCCTGGAGTGAGGCCAGTTTGGCTTGGTGTGGGCGGGCACGGCGTGGAACTCGCTGTTCACGACGCTCAAGCTCGCGGGCATCTCAGCGCCCATCACGGCAGCGGCGGGGCTGCTGATTGCATATCTTTTGGCGCGCACCGAGTTTCGCGGGCGTGGCCTGTTTGAGTTTGTCGCGCTCTTGGCGTTTGCCATCCCTTGCACGGTGCTGGGCGTGAGCTATATCCTTGCGTTCAACGTGCCGCCCGTGGAGCTGACTGGCACCGGGCTCATCATCGTGCTGTGCTTCATGTTCCGCAACCTGCCGGTGGGCGTGCGGGCGGGCACGGCGGCTTTCAAGCAGTTGGACAAGTCGCTGGACGAAGCGTCCCAGATGTTGCGCGCGTCTATGGCGTGGCACTGGCTTACTGCACTGTGCTGATCATCTTGATGTCGCTGGCCATTGCGCTGATCCAGTTTTTGGTGGGCGAGCGCAAGCTAGGGCGGCGCAAGGCGGGTGCACCGGCGGGCGCTGTGCCTGCGCATTGAGCCGGTGCCACTGTCTTAGCCCGTGCCCCATCAGGAAAATCAAATATGAACAACGGCGTTGAATTCAAAAACATCAGCAAGCGGTACGGGCCTGACGCCTCGTCGCCACTGGCGGTCAAGGGCATCAGCTTTGAGATAAAAAAGGGGTCGCTCACCACCATCCTCGGCCCCTCAGGCTGCGGCAAGACGACCATCCTGCGCATGATTGCCGGACTGGAGTCGCCTACCTCGGGCCAGATCAACATGAGGGGCAAAGACGTCACAACACTGGGGCCAGCCGACCGCAACGTCAGCATGATGTTCCAGAGTTACGCCCTGTTCCCGCACATGAACGTGGTGGAAGACGTGATGTACGGCCTGAAGATGTCGGGCATTGCCAAAGACACCGCACGAAGCCGGGCCGCCGACGCCCTTAAAAACGTCGGCCTGGTCAGCTTTGACCAACGGTTGCCGAGCGAGCTGTCAGGCGGGCAGCAACAGCGTGTGGCGCTGATGCTGGTGCTGGAGCCCGAAGTGCTGCTGTTCGATGAGCCGCTGAGCAATCTGGATGCCCGCCTGCGCCGCGAAATGCGCGAAGAAATCCGCACGCTGCAGCAGCGTCTGTCGCTCACCGTGGCCTATGTCACGCACGACCAGAGCGAGGCGCTGGCCGTGAGCGACCAGATCATCGTGATGGACCAGGGCGTGATAGCCCAATGCGGTACGCCGCAGGATTTATACGAGTACCCCCTGAGCGAATTTGTGGCCGGTTTCATGGGCGAGGCGATGCTGTTCCCGGCCCAGGCCGACGCCAATGGCATGGTCAGCCTGGGGCCGTTGCGCATCACGCCGCGCCAGCGCGTGGGCCCGGGCGCGGTGAAGGCTGCCGCGCGGCTGGCCAAGGCGGCTTACCTTGGACGCAACTATGAGTACAACCTTGACACCGAGCTGGGCTCAATTTTTGTCGTGTCGCCCGAGCTGACCCGCGTGCTGCAAGTGGGCGCAGACGTGGGCCTGAGCCTGGCCGACCATGGGGTCTCGGTGGTCAAAGCCATGTAAGCTATATTTTAAGTAGCTGTCTGTGCACATAGGACGGGGGCTACAGGCACTTTTTACGAGTTTTTGATGCCAAATCGCGTTGGACGGGCCTCGCCAGGCGTTGCTTTGGGGTTGGCACTGATTCTGGCGGTGTCGATCTTCGCGTCATCGTGGTCAAACTCAGGCCAAAATAGGGGTGTCACACCTTAAGGAAGCCGGCCATGAACCAACTCAATGCCCTTAAACAGTTCACCACCGTGGTGGCAGACACGGGCGACTTCAAGCAGCTCGATGCCTTCAAGCCGCAAGACGCCACCACCAACCCGTCGCTGATCCTCAAGGCGGTGCAAAAGGCGGATTACCAGCCTTTGCTGAAAGACACAGTGGCCAAGTTTCGCGGCCGGTCACTGGACGAGGTCATGGACCGGCTGCTGGTGCGCTTTGGCTGCGAAATATTGAACATCATTCCCGGGCGCGTCTCCACCGAGGTTGATGCCCGGTTAAGCTTTGACGCGAATGCAAGCTTCACACGCGGTGAGCGCATCATTGAGCTGTACCAGGCGCAGGGTATTCATATTGACCGCGTGCTGATCAAGGTGGCCGCGACATGGGAGGGCATCCAGGCCGCAGCAAAGCTGGAGCAGCGCGGCATCCATACCAACCTCACGCTGCTGTTCTCGTTTTGCCAGGCGGTGGCGTGCGGGCAGGCCCGGGTGCAACTGATCTCGCCCTTTGTGGGCCGCATCTACGACTGGTACAAGAAGTCTGCCGGTCCTGCATGGGTCGAGGCCGACAACGCGGCCGCGAATGACCCCGGCGTCAAGTCGGTGCACCAGATCTACAACCATTACAAAAAATTTGGCATCGCCACCGAGGTGATGGGTGCGAGCTTTCGCAACGTGGGGCAAATCACCGCGCTGGCCGGTTGCGATTTGCTGACCATCAGCCCGGACTTGCTGGC
>JAYVNK010000324.1:0-4032 GCA_043758475.1 Comamonadaceae bacterium
GGCTCTTTGGCAGACCGGCTGATTGGCGATGGCCTGGTGCCGCTGCACAGCGCGCTGGGCCTGCATGATGACCCGCAGCGCAGCCTGCACTTTGCAAAAAAATCGCAGCTGATTGCCTACCGGATGAACCACGTGCAACTACTTGGCAGCCCTGCCGTGACGCAGCAGATGGTGGCCTGGCTGGGGCCTGGACCCACCAGGCCGACCAGGGCCTATGCCATCACCAAATCATTCGTGCAGTAGGGGCACCGACGAAGACAGTCCTTTAAAGTGCGACGACCCGCACGGATGATTTGAAAATGGAATTAACAGGCGCGAACGCGGAATTCCACACGCCGGTCAAGCGCATCGCCCGCGTCGTCAGAGCCCGTGCCCACCAGGTTCTCGCGAAAACCCTGGCCACTGGCCTGCAGGCGGCCAAACATCTCGGGGGCCGCCGTTTCCAGCCGCCGCTGGATGGACACCGCGCGCGCCAGGGACAGCCGCTCATTGGCCTGGTCTGAGCCGGTGCGGCTGGTGTGGCCAGTGACGGTGATGCAGGTCTTGGTCACAATGGCTTCCCGCGCCACGACGCGTATCCACATGGGGTAGAAGGCATTGATCTTCGGGTCAGGCCAGAAGTCCGTGCTGCCCGGCTTGAACAGGAATTTGACCGATAGCGAGTTGGTGCCCAGCCCGAGCAGCACCAGGCGCCCAAAGGCCTGCTCCGCCCCATCCAGCCTGCCCAATTGCACGTTGCTCAGGTACAGACCGTTGTAGACGCGCAGATGCTTGCCATCGGGCCGCGCTGATGCCGCTTCGTACACGGCCAGCGCTTCGGCGTACTGGGTTGAATCGTAAAGGCGCGAGCCCTCGGAAATCAGCGCCGCCACGGACAGGCTGGACAGGTACACGCCGTCTGCCGCCGTGCCGGCCGGGGTTTGGGCGGTGCGAATCTGGCCCTCCACCGTGCGGTCTTTTACCAGCGAAGGGCTGTCACGGTAAAAAGCGGTGGGCGTCGTGTCTACCGTGTCGCCCGTGGCCTGTGCCGATGCCTGCGCCACAACGATGCCGCTGCGGCTGTCCGTCAACGAAGAGTTGAGCCGGTAGCTTGCCGCCTTGCCTTGACCGCGCTCCAGCATGGTGACAGTGGTGGTGAGGATGAAACGGGCGGAGGCCAGGTCGCCAGACGAAATCGGCGACACCTGGAACGCCGGGAAGCGGGCAACGACACCCTCCAGCAGGCGCGAATCGAGCGCGCGGGTGGCTACGGTTTGCTGGCCGGTTACGCCGTCCAGCGCGTTATCAACAATGATCCGCACTTTGGGCGCAGCCGGTTGCTCTTTTCTGAAAGCGGCTGCTACGCCGCTGGCGGGGGCGGCGGGCTGGAACTCGGGCAAGCGCTGCGCCTGGATCAGCAAATCGTCCACGGCAAAGTCAATGGCCTTGTCGAACGAAACCGCCGACACCAGCGCTACTGGGCGCTCGGGCGGCGGCGCGGGGGCGGGGGTCTGGCAGGCCACCATGGCACCGCAAGCCAGAAGCGCGCAAACTCGCAACGCGCTGTCCAAAGCGCCAGAGCGACGTTCCGCGCAACGTGACGGCCAAAGCAACAGGTTCATAGAGTTTATCGGCATGATGATGTCAAAAACGCCCGGTCATCGGTTGATATGGGTTCATCCAGTGCAGCTTTTTGAAGAATTAAAGCACATCGCGGCGAACGTGTTACAGATTGCTCTGCATTCGGCTTGGGCACCACTGGGCGAGGCGGAGCCACCGCCTGGAAAGTTGGCGGGCCACCGAATTCAGCGGGCGGCCTGCGGGTCGCGGGTTCCTTGGCGATGGGCGCGCGCACGGCGCCTGCGGGCACCGAAGCAAGCGCTGGCGCGGCAACATTTGGAGCCGGTGGCGTGACGCTGATGACAGGAGGGGCGGGCGCGGCATCGGACGCGGACGCGGACGCGGACGCGGATGCAGGTGCAGGTGCAGGTGCAGGTGCAGGGACAGAAGTCTCCGCAGGCACGGCAGGTGCCGACGCCACGCCCGCCAGGGGCGGCGGCGTCACTGGCACGGCGGCTTGATCTGAAACAGGTGCTGCGTTGTGTTGTCGATCTCCCGCAAGCCGCAAATAAGTCCCCACCGCCAACAGCAACGCTACCAATCCCATTATTCCCATACCGCCCCAAAGCACGCTGGACCGCACGGGCCGAAGTGCTTTGCCCACGGGAATCACCGGCAATCCGGGCTCCAAATCCATCTTCAAGCTCGCGGCAACGGGTCGCGCCACCGGCGGGGCAGGGGCAGGCGCGGGCGCGGGCTGCGGGTCCAACCGGCTTACGTCCTCATCCGCCGCCAGGGCTGCACTGAGCGACTGGGACTGAGACTGGCCAAACCCCGATGGCTGAAGCGCCAGCGCCTCGCGAATGGCTGCCGCAAACTCCCCGGCGCTCTGGAACCGGTCGTCAGGGTGTTTGGCCAGCGCTTTGCGCAACACCTCATCCCACACGCCTGACAGCGACACATTGAGGGCCGATGGCATCGTCGGATTTTCCCGCAGCACTTTGTACATGATGGTGGTGGGATGGCCGGTAAACGGCTTCTCACCCGTAAGGAACTGGTACAGCACCACGCCGCAGGCAAAAATGTCGCTGCGCAAATCAACCCGCATGCCCTGAAACTGCTCGGGCGACATGTACGACGGCGTGCCCAGCACGGCACCGGCCTGTGTCAACTCGGAGGTTTCCGTACGTGCAATGCCGAAATCGGCAATCTTCACTTTGCCGCTGGTCAGCATGATCAGGTTGGACGGCTTGATGTCGCGGTGGGTGACGCCTTGGTCATGGGAATGCGCCAGCGCATCCAGTATTTCCAGCATGATGCGGGCCACCTCGGGGAGCGAAAAACACTCATTGGCGTCAAAGTGGTCCTTGAGCTCCCGCCCCTGCACAAACTCCATGGCGATGAAGGCCACGCGTTGCCCGGCAATCGACCGGGTTGCATCGTGGTCAGCCTGTGACGGATCATCCGCAGCAAGCACCTCACCGTAGTCATACACGCCGACGATGCCTGGGTGGTTCAGCCGGCCTGCGGCCTGTGCCTCACGCTTGAACCGCGCCAGCACATCGGCGGCTTCACCTCTCACCAACTGCGCCGGCAAAATCGTCTTGATGGCGACCCTGCGTTGCAGAACCGGGTCGAACGCCTCATAAACGACGCCCATGCTGCCCTTGCCAAGCTCACGGTGAATCACGTACTTGCCGAGATGGGTCATTCCCGGCATGGCAGTTCGCAAACAAGCGCATTTGAGGGACGGACACCTGGCTTCATGCGTGGAATTTTCTCATGCGGGGCAGGCCGTCCGCCACTGCCCTTGAAACACACTGCCATCGCCCATAATTGCCGGGGTGCGGCGTGTAGTTGCATGCGCCGCCTGCGCGCCAGACATCTCGATTGAAAAAACCTACCTTCCATGACCAAACAAACCCTCAATTTCCAGGCCGAAGTGGCCCAGCTGCTGCACCTTGTCACCCACTCGCTGTATTCCAACAAGGAGATTTTCCTGCGCGAGCTGGTCTCCAACGCGTCTGACGCCTGCGACAAGCTGCGTTATGAGGCCATCAACAACAGCGGTCTGTACGAAGACGCACCCAACCTTGAAGTGCGGGTGTCATTCGACAAAGACGCCAAGACGCTCACCATCACTGACAACGGCATTGGCCTGACCGAGCAGGAAGCGATTGACAACCTGGGCACCATTGCCAAAAGCGGCACCAGAGATTTTGTCAGCAAGCTCAGTGGCGACCAGAAGGCCGACTCCCAACTCATCGGCCAGTTTGGCGTGGGCTTTTACTCAGGCTTCATCGTGGCCGACAAGATCACCGTGGAATCCCGCCGCGCGGGTACACCGGCAGCCCAGGGCGTGCGGTGGGTCAGTGACGGCGGTGCCAGCGGCGGCGGCGCGTTTGAGGTGGAAACCATCACCCGCGAGAAGCGCGGCACCAGTGTCACGCTGCACCTGCGCGACGATGCACAGGACTATGCCAGCGCCTGGAA
>JAYVNK010000325.1:0-4031 GCA_043758475.1 Comamonadaceae bacterium
GTGCTGGCACGCAACGCCGGGCGGCGCATTGTGGAGATGGTGCATACCGACCAGAAGATCTCCACCATCCTCACGCGCGAAGCGTTTGAGAACGCCATCAAGACACTGGCGGCCATCGGTGGGTCCACCAATGCGGTGATTCACTTGATTGCCATTGCAGGGCGCCTGGGCGTGAAGCTCAGCATTGAAGACTTTGACCGCCTCGCCAGCGAGCTGCCCTGCCTGGTGAACCTGCAACCCTCGGGCGAGCATTTGATGGAAGACTTCTGCTACGCGGGCGGACTGCCCGTGGTGATGAAAGAGATTGCGCACTTGCTGCACTTGGGTCTGGTCACCGCCAGCGGCAAGACCGTGGCTGAGAACTTTGCCGATGCGCAAAACTACGACCCACGCGTGATCAAAACCTTCGCTGCACCTTTCAAGGACAAGGCTGGCATCGCCGTATTGCGCGGCAACCTCGCACCACGCGGCGCGGTCATCAAACCCAGTGCAGCCACGCCCGAACTCATGGTGCACAAAGGCCGTGCCGTCGTGTTTGAGAACATCGAAGACTTTCATGCCCGCATTGACGACGAAAACCTGGACATTGATGAGACCTGCGTGATGGTGCTCAAGAACTGCGGCCCCAAAGGCTACCCCGGCATGGCCGAGGTCGGCAACATGCCGTTGCCGCCAAAGGTCTTGCGCAAGGGCATCACCGACATGGTGCGCATCAGCGATGCCCGCATGAGCGGTACCGCCTATGGCACCGTGGTGCTGCACACCGCGCCCGAAGCCGCGGCCGGTGGCCCGCTGGCGGTAGTGCAAAACGGCGACATGATTGAGCTCAATGTGCCGCAGCGCAAACTGCAATTGCACATCAGCGACGAAGAACTGGCACGTCGGCTGGCCGACTGGAAAACGCCCGCGCCGCCCATGGCCTCAGGCTACTGGAAGCTGTATGTGGACCATGTTCTACAAGCCGACCAGGGCGTAGACCTGGACTTTCTAGTCGGCATGCGCGGCTCCGCCGTGCCGCGCGACAACCACTGAAATAATTGGGGTCAGATTCCAATTAATTCCGTTGCCGACCGTGCAGAAAGTATTCGATGTCACTGCCCTGGTCGAGGCCATGCTGGAATTTAACCAGACCAAGCCCTGCGAGCGGCAATACTTGCAAGGCTTTGGCGGCGACACCAGCAATGCCGTTATCGCCGCTGCCCGTGCCGGTGCCCGCAGTGCCTACATTACTCGCGTCGGCGCAGACACCTTTGGCAATGCCCTGCTGGATCTGTGGCAGCGCGAAGGTGTGGACACAACAGCCGTGCAACGCGACGCAGCAGCCCCCACCGGCATCTATTTTGTGACCCGTGGTACGGCAGGCCACGAGTTCAGCTACCTGCGCGCCGGGTCTGCGGCCAACCGCGTGACGGCGCAGTGGCTCAATGCCGCGTCGCAGAACAGCGCGAAATCGGCTGGAACGTCATCGCAGGGCATCATAGGCGCGAGTCCCGCTGACGTGATTGCCGTATCCCACATCCTCCATCTGTCAGCGATCACCCTGGCCATTTCGGTGGACGCGTGCGACACCGCTTTCGCCGCCATGGCGCATGCAAAAGAATCAGGCACGCGCGTGTCGTTTGACTCCAACCTGCGGCTCAAGCTGTGGCCGCTGGCGCGCGCACCGTGGTGCTGAAACTCGGTGCCGACGACGTGCTGGTAAGCGACGGGCAGCAACGCCTGCAGGTGGCAGGCCACCGCGTCGACGTGATGGATGCAACCGGTGCAGGCGACTGCTTCTGCGGCAACCTTCTGGCACGCATGGCAATGGGCGACGACGTGTTCACTGCAAGCCGCTGTGCCAACGCGGCGGCGGCGCTGGCAGTGCAAGGCTACGGTGCCGTGGGGCCGCTGCCCCGTGCCGCGCAAGTGCTGCGCGCTTTGGACTGCACCACCGACACCGTTACGACCAGCGCCAGGCCCGGGGTCGGCCCGTGAACCTCGATCAAACCGCCTTGGTGGCCGTGGACTGGGGCACCAGTTCCTTGCGCGCGGCGCGCCTTGACGCGCGGGGCAAAGTGCTTGAGGAGCGCCTTTTGCCAAGGGGCATCCTGACCATTCCCGCAAATGGATTTGCTACTTTTTTCGAAGCTACTTATGAAGACTGGACAAGGGGCACTGGCATTTTTACCCTAATATCTGGCATGGCAGGCAGCAACCAGGGCTGGAAAGAAGCGCCCTACTGCCCCTGCCCTGCAGGCTTTGATGAAGTCGCTGGCGCACTCACGTGGATCGAAGCGCAGCGCATAGCCATCGTGCCAGGCTTGAGCTGCGAGCATCCACACGCGCCCGATGTGATGCGCGGCGAAGAGGTGCAGATTTTCGGAGCCATGCAGCTGACTGGCCTGCGCGATGGCCTGTTCGTGCTGCCCGGCACCCACAGCAAATGGGCACAGGTGCAAAACGGCCGCGTTGTCAGCTTTCGCACCTACATGACGGGTGAGTTTTACGCGCTCTTAAGCCAGCACTCAATCCTTGCCAAGACCCTGCCAGCTGATGGAGAAGCCCCGTTTGATGCCGATGCCTTTGCGCAAGGAATAGCCACCGCAGCAGCGGGAGCCGGTTTATTGCACACCGCATTCAGCGCCAGAACCCTGTCCCTTTTCTCACGCATGGCTCCTGCGGCACAGCCGAGTTATCTTTCGGGGCTGGTCATTGGCGAAGAGTTGCGTCTGCAAATGCACGATGCAGAGAAAGCACGGCCCGGCTCAGACAACGGCGTGGTGCTGATCGGCTCCAGCACCCTGACCGCGCGGTACAGCCACGCGTTGGCATTGCAAGGCGTGCGCAGCCAAACCTTGGGGTCTAAGGCAACCTGGGCGGGATTGCATGCGCTTGCGGGCAGGCTTGAAAGTACAGCCGGTTAGCGGTACGCCACGCGGACTCGCAGGCGTTCCAAAACATTCACAATAGCGCAATGACCCCCATTGAAAAATTTGTTTCAAGCTTCCAGAAACTTCCCCTGATTGCCATCCTGCGCGGCATCACGCCCACCGAAGCGCCCTCCATTGGCGACGCGTTGGTGAACGCCGGTTTCGGCATGCTGGAAGTTCCACTCAACTCGCCAGACCCGCTGGTCAGCATCAACCTGCTGGTACACCAGCACCCCGATGCACTTGTCGGTGCGGGCACGGTGCTGACGCCCGCGCAGGTGCGCGAGGTGCACGCCGTGGGCGGCGAGCTGATCGTCTCACCCAATTTTGACGCGGATGTGGTGCACGAGGCCGTGCGCCTGGGCCTCGTCTGCCTGCCGGGCATCATGACGCCGACCGAGGCGTTTGCCGCGCTGGCGGCAGGCGCGCACGGGCTCAAGCTGTTTCCGGCCGAACTGGCCTCGCCTGCTGTGGTCAAAGCGCTGCTGGCGGTGTTGCCAGTGGGCACGCTGCTGCTGCCCGTGGGCGGCATCGCGCCAGGCAACATGGCGGCTTGGCGTGCAGCGGGAGCGCAAGGGTTTGGCATTGGGGGCAGCCTGTACAGGCCCGGCAAGAGCGCAGCCTCCGTGCAGCATGACGCTTCTGAATTTGTAGCTACTTATGCAGGCTGGACGAGGGCATGAGCACTAAAATGCACCCAAAATCGTCCGAAATCACGTTTGGACATGCGGGCCGGGTGGTCATCATCACCGGCGGCGCGCAGGGCATTGGCGCGGCCTGCGCGCGCCGCTTTGCATCCGAAGGCGCGCACGTGGTGCTGGCGGATGTGGATGACACACGTGGCAACGCGCTGGCTGCCGAGCTGGGTGCGTTGTATGTACATTGCGACGTGGGCGACAAACGCCAGGTCGACGCCGCTGTTACCGCCACTGTGCAGGCGCATGGCCGCATCAACGTGCTGGTGAACAACGCGGGCATCTTCCGAGCGGCGGATTTTCTGGAGGTGACCGAAGAAGATTTTGACGCCGTGCTGCGCGTTAATCTCAAGGGTGCATTCCTGATGGGTCAGGCGGTGGCGCGGGTCATGGCTGAGGCGGGGGAAGGTTCGGGCTTGGAAAA
>JAYVNK010000326.1:0-4029 GCA_043758475.1 Comamonadaceae bacterium
TGCCTCCCAGTTTTTTTCGCCTGAGCCCATACTTCTGCATCACCCACACAAAAGAAATGCACTACAACTCTTCCAAGTATCGAAAAATGTGTTCGCAGCTCTTACGAACATTGGTTTGAGGAGAACACGATACAACTGGCGTCGTCACCGAAGCAATTCATGGGTCGCCGACTTCGCCGCCTTCTTGTCAAAAGTCAAAACCTGCGAGTACCCTGCTGCGTGTGCTCTCGCGGCCAGCAGGTAGTCTGAGAAATCGGCGCTTTGGCTGGCATGCAGCGCCAAGGCCTGACGCACCAGCTCGGGCGATTCGACCTTCAAGCTTTTGTGGTTCAGCAAGGCGTTGATACAGGCGTTGACTTCGCTGCGAGGATAGTTGTAGCTGCGCTCCAGCACCCACGCCAGTTCGCACAGCACAACATGGTCTACCCAAGCGGGCCGTGCGGGCGACGCTTGTTTGCCCAGCCAGGCCTCAACTTTGGCAGCCTGAGCAGTGTCGTCGTTGACAAGCAGGCGAACCAGCAAGTTGGTGTCCAGCGCAATCAAGGCTTTTGCCTTGGGGCGTGTTTTACCTTCAGGTGGCTTGCAATGCCAGCGTCCATTTGCGCCAGGGTCAGCGCCCTTTTAGGCCGCGCCAACAGGCCGCGCAAGCTGGGGCTGGGTGCGGTGGATGGGCGCTTTAGGACAATGGTGTCGGCATCTTGCAGGGTGATCATCAAGTGGTCGCCCGCCACCAGCCCCATACGTGTGCGCACTGCACTGGGAAGGGTCATTTGACCTTTTGAGGTGAGGGTGGTTTGCACGGATTTCTCCTTACGGTTTGGTAAGGAGATTGTAATTGATCATCAACCCATTTTTATGCAGCCTTCCCTACCCGTATCCCCCCATCCGCCCGAATCACCCCCTGCCCGCAAGCCGTGCACACCAGCAACGGCTGGAGCGGCTTCTGGCACGGCGCGTGGCGCAGCTTGACGGGGGAGCGCACGCGGTGGTGGATCCACTCGTCGGCCCAGCTCTGGATGGCAATCAGGATGGCGTAAAAGTCCCTGCCTTTGGGCGTCAGCAGGTACAGGCCTTTGCGGTGGGTGTCGTCGTCGTCCGTGGTGCGGCGCAGCAGGCCCTCTTTCACCAGCCGCTCCAGCCGGTTGATCAGAATGTTGGTCGATATGCCCAGGCGCGTGCCAAAGTCGCCAAACTGGCGCACGCCAAAAAATGCGCACACCAGCACCTCGATGCTCCATTTGTCGCCCAGCACCGCCAGCCCTTGCGGGATGGGTGTCATGGCATCGCCAGGCTTGACGGCGGTGTCCTGGCTGGTCTTGCGGGTGGCCGTGCTTTTTACGGGCATTTTTGCCATCTCGGTCTGGCTGACGCGAAACGAAATATCGCGCGGGGAGACCGGTCGCTTGCAGGCGGCGCAGTGCATTCTGACGGTGGTTGCTGCATTCACCGAGGCCAGTGTGTCTGTCGGTCGATCGGTCTGTTTGTCGGCGTGCCCGCCCGCCGCGTTGCAGCCCCGGTGAACGACCTGCGCCGTGGCATTGAGCCCTTCGGCACCGGGCCAGGCCTGCTCCCAAGTCACCAGCAGGGCCAGCACGTCAAACAGGGCGGTACCCATGTGCGTGAGGTGGTAGGCATGGCGCAACGGCCTGCGCGAGTAGGGGATACGCACCAGCAAGCCATCTTCAGTGAGCTGCAAAAGACGCGAACTCAAAAGCCGGCTGGCCAGGCCGGTTTGCGCGCTGAAATCGGCATAGCGAATGGTGCCACCATGCGCGTGAAGCAGCACCAGCAGGGTGGCGCGGTCGCACAGCACATGGGCTGCCTGGCGCACCGCAATCAGCACCGCGTTGACGGTGATGAGATCAGGCAGCGGCAGCACTGGGGACATCGCGGCCACCATGGGGCGAGATGGAGCGGATGTTTTCAATGCTTGCACAACAACAGTCTATTACAAAGATGCAGGCAATCACCCCGGCGACACATTGATGTTAGTGAAAACCATTACTTGCATTATGAGAGTGACTTTCCTAAAATGTGCTGTCAACCAGGAGTCTCATCATGAACACAGCCACCGTGGCCATGCCGGTTAGCCGCAAAAATTCTGGTGAAGGCGTGCCGCGCTCACCGGCCATCTCGGTTCAAGAGATTCTTCGCAGCGACGTAAAACAGCCGCCACCGATCCTGCTGGTGGACTCGCCGCGCGACATGGGGCGCGATGACGTCTCGCTGGACCGTTACTACACCCGCGACTGGCATGACCGCGAGGTCAAAACCGTCTGGCAAAAAACCTGGCAGATGGCCTGCCGGCTGGAAGACATCCCCGAGGTTGGCGACACCGAGGTGTATGACATCGTGCATGACTCGCTCATCATTGCGCGCACCGGCACCGGCCCCGCTGACATCCGCGCCTACGTCAACTCCTGTCTGCACCGTGGCACCATCCTGCGCACCGAAGGCGGCAATGTACGCCACATCAAATGCCCGGTGCATGGCATTACCTGGGGCCTGGACGGCAAGCTGGCCGGGTTACCCAACGCCTGGGACTTTCCGCAGATCGACCGTGAAAAATTCTGTCTGCCCGAGGCCAAAGTAGGTGTCTGGGCGGGGTTTGTGTTCATCAACTTTTACCCCAACTGCGAGCCATTGGAGAGTTATTTGGAATGCCTGCCCGAGCATTTCAAGGATTTTGGCCTGGAGAACCGCTACAAAGCGGTGCACGGCGGCAAGGTTCTGCCCTGCAACTGGAAGCTCGCCCAGGAAGCCTTCATGGAAGGCATGCACATCGCTGCCACCCACCCGCAGTCGGTCGAGTACACGGCAGACACCAACACCCAGTACGACGTGTTTGACGGCCGCCACGTCAACCGCTTCATCATGCCCGAGGGCGTGGCCAGCCCCGCGCTGGGCAACTACCCGCAGCAAAAAATTGTGGATGCCATGCAGCGCGACATTGAGTTTTACGGCAAACGCGAAATCAAGGTGGAAGCCGGTGAAACAGCGCGCGAGAAAATCGCGGACCGTGCGCGCCAGCGGTTTTCCAAATCTTCCGGGCGCGATTTTTCTAACTTGTCCACCTGCGAGGCGATCGATTTGATCCAGTACCAGTTGTTCCCCAACCTCGGCCCCTGGGCAGGCATGGCGACGCCGCTGGTCTACCGCTTCCGCCCGAATGGCGACAACCCCGAGGAATGCATCATGGAAATCATGATGCTGTTCTCCAAAAACGCAGACGGCACCCACCCGCCCGTGGGCAAAGCCACCATCGTCGGTTTGCACGACTCCTGGCACAAGGTGCCGGGCATGGGCTCTGCGGCCGATGTAACTGACCAGGACACCGAAAACCTCAAACGCATCCAGCGCGGCATCCGGGCATCGAAGAAGCCCGGTGCCACCATGTCGGTCTATCAGGAAAGCCGCATCAGGCACTTTCACAAGACGCTGGAAGCGTATATGGCCAAGGGCTGATGCAACCAGGCCTGCTTAGCAACACCGCACATGGAGCCCCACATGCCCAGCCTGATCGAAGATAAATTCGCGATTGAAGAACTCATTGCCCGCTACAACCAGGCTCTGGACAGCGGCGACTACCCCACCTGGGTCGCCTGCTGGGCCGACGATGCCATTCTAGATGGCATTGGAAAACTGCTCAATGGCAAGCCGCAGATTCAAGCTTTTGCCGACCAGTATGAAGGCTCGACCCGCTCAAAGATCAACGCGCTCAAGCACTACACCGTCAACATCCTCTCCAAAATTGAAGGTGATACCGCCACGTCCGGCTCGTACCTGCAGCTGGTCAACACCACGGACAAAGGCGTCAAGATCATTTTTACAGGGCGCTACGAAGACGACCTCAAGCGCGTCAACGGCCAATGGCAGTTTGCGCGCCGCAAGCTGCATCAGGACATGCCGCCGCCAAAACCTGCGGGCTGAAGCCGCTAATAGGCAAATTACTGGGCAAATGCATAGCGCGACGCGCCAGGTTTAGCCTGGTACATCGCCTTGTCGGCGCTCTTGATCAGGTCATGCGCA
>JAYVNK010000327.1:0-4027 GCA_043758475.1 Comamonadaceae bacterium
TGCGCCACTTCCGCCGCCATGCCGATGCTTTCGCCCAACGTGGGGTGCGGGTGAATTGTCTTGCCGATGTCCACCGCATCTGCCCCCATCTCAATCGCCAAGGCAATCTCGCCGATCATGTCGCCCGCATGCGTGCCGACCATGCCGCCGCCGAGGATCTTGCCGTGGCCATGCGCCTCAGGGCTGTCATCAAACAGCAGTTTAGTCACGCCTTCATCCCGGCCATTGGCAATGGCGCGGCCCGATGCGCTCCAGGGGAACAGGCCCTTTTTGACCTTGACGCCTTGTGCCTTGGCTTGGTCTTCGGTGAGGCCAACCCAGGCGATTTCTGGGTCGGTGTAGGCGACGCTGGGGATGACTCTGGCGTTGAACGCTGCGGCTGCGAGCTCTTTGTTGCCCTGCAGTTCACCCGCTATCACTTCCGCAGCCACGTGCGCTTCATGCACGGCTTTGTGCGCCAGCATGGGCTGGCCAACGATGTCGCCGATGGCGAAGATGTGGGGCACGTTGGTGCGCATCTGGATATCGACGTTGATGAAGCCGCGGTCGGTCACGGCAACGCCGGCTTTGTCGGCGCTGATCTTTTTGCCGTTGGGCGTGCGGCCTACGGCTTGCAGGACCAGGTCGTACACCTGTGGAGAAGGCGCTGTGCCGCCATCTTCTGCTGCGGCAAACGTTACCTCGATGCCTTCGGGCAAGGCGCGTGCACCCACGGTCTTGGTGTTGAGCATGATGTTGTCGAAGCGTTTGGCGTTCATCTTCTGCCAGATCTTGACCAGGTCACGGTCTGCGCCCTGCATCAGGCCATCCAGCATTTCCACCACGTCAAGCCGCGCGCCCAGAGTGCTGTAGACCGTGCCCATTTCCAGGCCGATGATGCCGCCGCCCAGGATCAGCATGCGTTTGGGGACTTCTTTCAGGCCCAGCGCGCCGGTGCTGTCCACCACGCGCGGATCATCCGGCATGAAGGGCAGGCGCACGGCCTGGCTGCCTGCTGCGATGATGCAGTTCTTGAAGGCGATGGTTTTCCTGGTTCCGGTTTTTTCTTGGCCGTGAGTACCTGAAGTCTCTTCAACCTCAACGTGGTTCGCGCCCACAAACAGACCCACCCCGCGCACGGTGGTCACCTTGCGCATCTTGGCCATGGCGGCCAGCCCACCGGTCAGTTTGCCAATGACTTTTTCCTTATGGCTACGCAACATGTCGATGTTGACTTTGGGGGCACCAAACTCGATGCCCAAGGCACCCAGGTGGCTCACTTCGTCCATGACAGCCGCCACGTGCAACAGCGCCTTGCTGGGGATGCAGCCGACGTTCAAGCACACGCCGCCAAGCTGGGCATAGCGTTCCACCAAGATCACTTTCAGGCCCAAATCAGCGGCGCGGAAAGCCGCTGAATAGCCTCCGGGGCCGGCACCGAGCACCAGCAAGTCACAGTCCAGATCGACGGTGCCAGAGAAGCTGGCGGCAGCGGGTGCGGTTGTGCCCTCTCCAACGGGGCGCGGGGGCAGAGACAGATTAGCTACAGTATTAATAGCTGATGATGCACTACCGACGGGGGCTACAGCCTGTTTTACCTCTGATTTACTACCATTTTCAGCCCCAGGCGCGCTTTCAGCCCCCTCCAGCAGCAGCACCAGCGAGCCTTCGGCCACCTTGTCGCCAATCTTCACCTTGAGTTCTTTGACCACACCGCCGTGGCTGCTCGGGATTTCCATCGAGGCTTTGTCGCTCTCCACGGTGATCAGGCTTTGATCCGGCTTGACGGTGTCGCCCGGCTTGACCATCAACTCGATGACGGTAACCTCAGAAAAATCGCCAATATCGGGGACTTTGATTTCAAGCATTGTCATGGTGTCTCTCTCTACAGTTCTCTATCCAGTTTTCTATTTCACAACGGGGCGTTGATGTAGCAAGTGGTTGCAGCGTTCCGCGACCCGCTACCGCTTCAGTTTCAGCGTGAACACTTCAACCGGGCCGCCCGAATTTTTGTCAAACTCGCAGCCCGCCTTCACACCCAGGCTGGCAATTTCACGCGCGGTTTTGCCCTTGTCCCAGGCGGCGTACATGGCCCCCAGCGCAAAGCTGCGCCCGGAGCCGATGCCCCAGAACTCATTGAACTCAAACACTTCGCGGTAGCTGTACAGCCCGTAGATCCCGGTGGCGTTGGCCACCACCACGCTGAACTGGCTGGACTCATACGGGTCGTTATCGTCTTCTTTGGTTTGCAGGAAGAAAGTGTCCTTGAGCAGCGGATGCAGCTTGATGAAGGTGTCAAACACCTCATCTTTGCTGCCCAGCAAAAGCTGGTCTTTGGGCAAGGCCAGCATGGCTTTGCGCAGCACGGGGAAATGCGCCACCGTGCCGGCAATTCCAACGTAGCTGGGGCCTGCCAACGTGTCGATTTTGAACAGCTTGCTGTTGGCCTCAAACCGGTTTGACAGGCGGGTGTCGCCAAACGTCACCAGGGTATCGGCTGCGATGGCTACTTGCCCATTTTTTTTGACAACTACAACCGTGGTCAAAGCAAGACCCTGCGGAAGTCGCCCAGCACCTGGCCAAAATAGGCATTGAAGCGGGCGGCGGCGGCGCCGTCAATCACGCGGTGGTCCCAGCTCAGTGACAGCGGCAACATCAGGCGCGGCTGGAAGGCACCACCGTTGACGTTAGCGTCCCATTTGGGCTCAATCTGGCTCTTGCACACGCCCATGATGGCGACTTCAGGCGCATTGATGATAGGCGTGAAGTACCGCCCGCCAATGCCGCCCAGGCTGGAGATAGTGAAGCAGCCGCCGCTCATCTCGGCCGGGCTCAGCTTGCCGTCGCGCGCCTTCTTGGCCAGCTCGCCCATCTCGGTGGAGATCTGCATCACGCCTTTCTTGTCGCAGTCCTTGATGACGGGCACCATCAGACCATTGGGCGTGTCGGCTGCAAAAGCAATGTGAAAGTACTGCTTCAAGACGAGTTGATCGCCATCAATCGAGCTGTTGAATTCAGGAAACTTCTTCAACGCCGCCACGCTGGCCTTGATCATGAAGGCGAGCATGGTGAGCTTGACGCCCGCCTTCTCGCCCGATTTCTCATTTTCCTTGTTCATCAGCACGCGGAAGGCTTCCAGATCGGTAATGTCGGCATCGTCATGGTTGGTGACATGGGGAATCAGCACCCAGTTGCGGTGCAGGTTGGCGCCGCTGATTTTCTTGATGCGCGACATGTCCTTGCGCTCAACCGAGCCGAACTTGGCAAAGTCCACCTTGGGCCAGGCAAGCAGGCCTAATCCAACTCCAGCACCGCCGTCAGACGCACTTGACGAGCCTCTAGCCCCCGTCTGATGTGCTTTAGAAGCTACGGTTAGTGTAGCGCCAGACATCACGGCTTGGGTGAAGCCCTGCACGTCAGCCTCGGTGATGCGGCCTTTCAGGCCACTGCCCTTGACCTCACCCAGCGGCACGCCCAGCTCACGCGCAAACTTGCGCACGGAAGGCGATGCATGGGGCAAGCCGATGGGAGCCGTGGTCGGGTTATGGGCCGCAACGGCAACGGCTGCTGGGGCTGCAGCGGCTGGCACTGAAGCACCGGACGCAGTTGCCGCCAGTGCAGGAGCCGCCTGCGCTGCCGCAGCCGCAGGGGCTGAGGCGGGTTGGGCCGCCATAGCACCTGCCACACCCGCCACCCCTTCCAGCACCACAATCAAGTCCCCAATGTTGACCTTGTCACCCAGCTTGACCTTCATTTCCTTGACCACGCCCGCCGCACTCGACGGGATTTCCATCGCCGCCTTGTCGGATTCCACCGTCATCAGCGATTGCTCGGCCTTGACGGTGTCTCCCACCTTGACCAGCAGCTCGATGACCGCCACGTCCTTGAAATCACCGATGTCGGGCACGCGCACTTCCACCGGGCCCGCCGGCGCAGGTGGCGACACGGGTGCAGCTGGCGAATTTGAAGTTACTACATTATGTATAGCTGACTGTGCAGGGGGGACGGGGGCTACAGCCTGTTTTGATGCCTCTTTTGGTGTCAAAAT
>JAYVNK010000328.1:0-4027 GCA_043758475.1 Comamonadaceae bacterium
CAGCTTCAATTCAAGCGCTTGCAAAAGCGGCTTTGTGAACCTCCAGGTTCATTCAATGTTTCCCCGACTGTATCCGCCGGGGTGACCAAATCGCTGACCGCCGGCAAGCCGCGGCGCGATTTGGAAGCCGATCAACATCGAGGCGAGTACAGGCCAAGCTAAATCTTGAGCACCTGCGGCAACCACAGGCTGATCGCAGGAAACGCCACCAAAATCGCCAGCCGCACCACATCGGCCACCACGAACGGGGTCACGCCGCGGAAAATGGTGGCCGTCGATACCGCGGGCAAGAGGCTGCGCACCACGAACATGTTCATGCCCACGGGCGGCGAGATCAGGCCAATCTGCACGATCATCACAATCAGCACGCCAAACCACACCGGGTCAAACCCAAGCGCGGTGACGATGGGGAAGAACAGCGGAATCGTCAAGAGCACCATGGTCAGCTCTTCCATCACCGTGCCCAGAACTACGTAGATGAACATCATGGCGGTGATGATCATGATGGGCGACAGGCCCAGCTGCATGATCCATTCCTTGAGGTCGCCCGGCATGGACGTGAAGTTCACAAAATTGGCGAAGATGGTGGCGGCAATCAGCAGCGTGAACAGCATGGCCGTGGTACGGGCGGACTCCACCAGCACCTGGTAGAGGATGGCCCACGTCAGCCTTCTGCGGGCCAGCGCAAACAAGAATGCGCCCGCTGCACCAAAGCCCGCCCCCTCAGTAGCTGTGAACAGGCCGCCGTAAATCCCGCCCAGCACCACCACTACCAGCAGAGCCACGCCCCAGATGCCGCGCAGGGCCTTCCAGCGGTTCGGCCACGAGGTGCGCTCGCCGGCTGGCGCATGGCTCGGGTCGCGTGCGGTCATCACAGAGATGCCGATCATCATCAAGAATGCGGTCAACAAGCCTGGAATGACCCCTGCCGCAAACAGCTTGCCGATATTGGTCTCAGTGATGATGCCGTAGATGACCATGATGGTGCTGGGTGGAATCATGATGCCCAGCGTGCCACCCGCCGCCATGACGCCGGTGGCCAGAGAATCGCTGTAGCCCAGCTTTTTCATCGATGGGTAAGCGACCTTGCTCATGGTCGCCGCCGTGGCAATGGACGAGCCGCAGATGGCCCCGAATCCGGCGCAGGCCAGCACCGTGGCGTGCGCCAGCCCGCCTCGCACATGGCCAATGAAGGCATAGGCGGCCTGGAACAGCTCATGCGCCAGGCCGGCGCGCGCCACAAAATTGCCCATCAGGATAAACAGCGGAATGACGGACAGCGTGTACGCAAATCCGGTCTCGTACACCACCTGGGCGGTGCTGGCCAGCGCAGGCTCCCAGCCGCGTGTGAACCCGATCCCGGCGATGCCAACCATGCCCATCGAAAAGGCCAATGGCACGCGCAACAGCGCCAGCGCAAAAATCGCTGTAAAACCAATCAATGCCTGTGTCATTAAAGTGCCACGCCTTCCCCTTCAGCCAGCGGTTTGGCGGGCCGCACAATCTGCGTCAGATGCACCAGGCCGGTCACGCCGCACAGCACGGCCATCCCGTAGATGAAGGGTGCCTTGGAAAATTTGAGCTGCGCTGTGGTTTCACCGCTGGCCAGAAACTGGTCGCCCGTGCGCCACATCAACCAGGCCAGGGCCAGCATGGCAACGCCACACAGCAGGTGCACCAGCGCGCGCTGCGCGACCTGGATGGCATTGGGCAGGTAGCTGTCCAGAGAGTCAAAGGTGACGTGTTCCCCGCGATGCGACACCAGCGGGATGGCGGCGAAAATCACCACCACCATCAGCAGTTCAGTCAGCTCCAGCGAGCCTGGAATGGAATTGCCCAATAGTTTGCGGCCGCCGACGTCAAAAAACGTCAGCGCCATGATGGCGAACAGGGCGATGGCAGACAAAACGCCGCACGTGGTCTCCAGCAATTTATCCAAAACGAACTTTCAGGCTCTCGTACAACATGACGTGCATATTTTTTTTGGCTATTTTTCCTGCTTGGCAATTTCGCTGCGGAATTCGGCAAGCACTTTGGCGGCATTGGGCAGGCCCTTGGCCTGCGCGTCCGAGATCCACTTGGCCTCAAGGCCTGATGTTTTCGCTTTGACTTCAGCCACAAATTTGGCATCGGCCTTGATGATCTGCACACCGTTGGCCTGCATCAGCGCCGTCGCCCGAAGGTCCACCTTGTCCCAGCCCCGCCCGTAAATTCGCGCCGCCACTTCGCCGGAAATTGCGTCCACAGCTTTCTTTTCGTCAGCGGTGAGCTTGTCGTACTTGCCCTGGTTCATCATGAAGACAAAGCTGGTGTTGTACAGGCCGCCGGGGAAGGTGGTGGCGTGGCGGATGATTTTGTCGATCTTGAAAGACTCGGTGGATTCGGCCGGGAACAGCGTGCCGTCCATCACGCCGCCCGACAGCAGCTCATACGAATCGGTCGCGGGCTTGAGCGTGACGTTCATGCCTAGGGTCTTTGAGATTTCATTGACCATGCCGCCGCCAATGCGGAATTTCAGGCCCTGCAAATCGTCCGCCTTGGCAATCGGCTTCTTGGTGTTGAAGACAATGCCGGGGCCATGGGTGAAAAAAGAGAGCACCTTCACGCCCTGATGCTCGGCAGCAAACTGCGGGTTTTTCATCGCCACGCGGTTAAAGGCGATGGATATCGGCTCCGAGGTGTTGCCCAGAAATGGGAACTCGGCCATCTGGGTCATCACAAAGCGGCCCGGCGTATAGCCGTGCACGGTGAACGAAATGTCGGCCAGGCCGTTTTTGACCGCGTCATAAGTGCCGGGAGGCGCTGACACGCCGCGTGGCAGGATATTGCACTTCATCTTGCCCGAGGTGTTTTTCTCCAGCAGGTCACACCACTCTTTTTGCGCCATGCTGAGCGAATGGGTGGGAGGCACCCAGGAAGAGGCGGTCAATACCGTTTGGGCACTGGCGTGGCTGGCGCCGAGCGCAGCGGCTGAGCAGACAAGGGAAAGTGAAAACTGTTTGATGTATTTCATGGCTTGAATCCTGAAAAATTTAGCGGATGTGAGACTGTAATGCACGCGCATCGGCGCGCTCGTTCATGTTTACCCGAATTAACCGACCGTTCGGTTGGTTAATTTGCTTTTACCCCAGTGATTGAGTATAAATAAAAAAGAACGGTCGTTCTATTTTTACCTCGCCAGCCCGACTGTCGATGGCTCAATGTGCATTCGCGCGCAGGGCCATAGAATCGAGAGCGCGGCCCCAACTGCGGTCATGTAAATACCCAATTCGAAACTCTGGAGTTGCAGCAATGAAAGTACTGGTAGCGGTAAAACGCGTGGTGGACTACAACGTGAAAGTTCGCGTCAAATCGGACAACAGCGGCGTCGATATTGTCAACGTCAAAATGAGCATGAATCCGTTTGACGAAATCGCGATTGAAGAGGCGGTGCGCCTGCGCGAAAAAGGCGTGGTGACTGAAGTCATCGCGGTGTCCTGCGGCGTCACCCAGTGCCAGGAGACCCTGCGCACCGCCATGGCCATGGGTGCCGATCGCGCCATTTTGGTGGAAAGCGCCACCGAGTTGCAGCCGCTTGCCGTGGCCAAGCTGCTCAAGGCACTGGTGGACAAAGAGCAGCCCGGCCTCATCATTCTGGGCAAGCAGGCGATTGACGACGACTGCAACCAGACCGGCCAGATGCTGGCCGCCCTGTGCGATTTGCCGCAGGCGACGTTTGCCAGCAAGGTTGAAATTATTGACGGCAAGGCGAGCGTGACCCGCGAAGTCGATGGCGGCTCCGAGACGCTTTCCATCAGCCTTCCCGCTGTCATCACGACCGATTTGCGTCTGAACGAGCCACGCTACGTGACCCTGCCCAACATCATGAAGGCCAAGAAAAAGCAGATGGACGTTTTCAAGCCCGAAGACCTCGGTGTGGATGTGACCCCGCACATCAAGACCCTCAAAGTCAGCGAGCCGCCCAAGCGCAGCGCTGGTGTCAAGGTGGCCGATGTGGCTGCACTGGTTGACAAACTCAAGAATGAAG
>JAYVNK010000329.1:0-4009 GCA_043758475.1 Comamonadaceae bacterium
AAGGAAATCCCGAAAGTGATGATCGATGCCGTTCTGGCCATCGAAGACACGGACTTCTATGCCCACAGCGGCGTATCTTACAAAGGCTTCGTGCGGGCCGCCCTGGCCAATCTGGGGCGTGCCAAAAGCCAGGGTGCATCGACCATCACCATGCAGGTGGCACGCAATGTTTACCTTTCATCCGAAAAAAACTACATGCGCAAGATCTACGAGATTTTGCTGACGTTCAAGCTGGAGCACCTGCTTACCAAGGACCAGATTCTCGAAATTTACATGAACCAGATTTTTCTGGGCAACCGCGCCTATGGTTTTGCAGCGGCTGCGGAAGCCTACTTTGACAAGCCCCTGAAGGACATCACGATTGCCGAGGCCGCCATGCTGGCCGGGCTTCCCAAGGCACCCTCCGCCTACAACCCCATCAGCAACCCGAAGCGCGCACGCATCCGGCAGCTGCACATCATTGACCGCATGCTGGACAGCGGCTTCATCACGGTGGAGCAGGCCGAAGCCGCAAAAAAGCAGGAACTCGCCGTCAAACTTGGCAATGACAGCGTGAAGGTGCATGCGGAATATGTGGCCGAGACCGTGCGGCAGTTGATGTATGCGCAGTACGGCGATGAAACCTACACCCGCGGGCTCAACGTCTACACCACCTTGAAAGCAGCTGATCAGGATGTGGCCTACCGCGCATTGCGACGGGGCATCATGGACTTTGAGCGGCGCCAGATTTACCGCGGCCCCGAAAAGTACGTGGACCTCCCCACCACTGCACAGGAGCTCGAAGATGCTGTAGATGAAGCGCTGGACGAGCACCCCGACAATGGCGACGTCATGTCCGCCGTGGTTTTAGAGGCAACACCGCGCAAGATCAGGGCCATGCGGCAAAACGGAGAGTCTTTGGAGATCATCGGTGAAGGACTTCGTCCGGCCCAATCCGGGCTGGCTGACAAGGCACCCCCCAACATCAAGATCATGCGCGGCGCAGTCATCCGGGTTGCAAGAACCCTGAAAAACACCTGGGAAATCACCCAGTTGCCCGAAGTGGAAGGTGCCTTCGTGGCCATTGACCCGCGTACCGGCGCGATCAAGGCACTGGTCGGCGGATTTGATTTTGAGAAAAACAAGTTCAACCACGTTACGCAGGCGTGGCGGCAGCCGGGGTCCAGCTTCAAGCCGTTCATATACTCCGCAGCGCTGGAAAAGGGTTTTACACCAGCGACCGTCATCAATGATGCGCCCATGTTTTTCAGCGCAAGTGCCACGGGCGGCCAGCCGTGGGAACCGAAGAACTTCGACGGCAAGTTCGACGGGCCCATGTCGCTGCGCACCGGATTGGCCCGTTCGAAAAACATGGTCTCCATCCGTATCCTCCAGGCCATCAACCCGCAGTACGCGCAAGACTGGATCACGAATTTTGGGTTTGATGAAGACAAGCACCCGGCCTACCTCACCATGGCTCTCGGCGCGGGGTCGGTCACGCCCATTCAGATGGCTACCGCCTATTCGGTATTCGCCAACGGCGGCTACCGCGTCAACCCATGGCTGATCGCAAAAGTCACGGAGCAGAGGGGCAAAATCCTTCTTGAAACCAAGCCTGTGGTGCTTGATGAGTCCGCACGCACGATCGATGCGCGCAACGCGTTCATCATGGGCAACCTGCTGCAGGAAGTCACCCGCTCGGGGACAGCGGCCAAGGCGCAGGCCACCCTCAAGCGGCCTGACCTGTACGGCAAGACGGGAACCACCAACGATTCCATCGACGCCTGGTTTGCGGGCTACCAGCCAACTTTGACTGCGATTGCGTGGATTGGCTACGACACGCCCCACAAACTGGGAAGCAATGAGACCGGCGGCGGCTTGAGCCTGCCCGTGTGGATCAGTTTCATGGAGCATGCACTTAAAGGCGTACCCGTCAAGGTGGCGACAGTTCCCGAGGGTGTGGTCAATTCAGGGGGTGACTGGTTTTACGAAGAATATGCCCGGGGAGCGGGCGTTCGAAGCTTGGGACTGGAGGCAGAACCTGCGACTGTGGTTGTGCCGCCCGACCAGGCACAGCCACCCACGGATGAAAAAAAAAGGATTCTGGACTTGTTCAAGAATTGATCAGGGTTTGAACACCACGGGGCAGCCAGCCTGCTCACTCGCATAGCGCGAAAGATTGGCAAAAAACTCGCCCTGACCCTTGGTATCCGTCCATACATTGCTATTGCATTTATAGTGATATCCGCCTGACCGGGCTGCCAGCCAAATCTCATGCAGCGGTTTTTGCAGGTTGATCACAATCTGGCTGCTGTTCGAAAACACCAAGGTGACCATCGCGCCAACCCGCTGGTTGTCGATATCGACCTGGGTCTCGTCATTGATACGGTCGCAGCAGGCTTCAACGGCGCTGAGGACGGATTCGGCGCGGTCCATGAATTCAGGGTCGGTCATTACAATTTGGAGATGTTGCGTATTTTTCAAATTTTAGTCAGTTCGGTTTCCCTTGCCGCGAGTGCGGTGGCAAGGCCAGTGACGATGACGTTGACAATCGGCGTCGCCGGGCTCTTTGGCGCGGGCCTCAGCGGGTGTGGCCAGCAGGGTGCCCTTTACTTGCCGACAGAGCCCGCAGCCGCCAGACGCGCCACCTTGCCCGAAACACTGCACCCAGGCACGCCCAACGCCTCACCAGCTGCCAGCCCTGCATCCGCCCCACTGCCCAGCTTGCGCTGACTTCGCTTCAATCTCGCTGAAATCTTGCTCAATCTTGCTCAATCTTGCTCAATCTTGCACTAATCTCGCGATAACCCCGGACTAACTTCTAACGACCCCACGATGAATTTAAAGAATCTGCCAGGCCAGCCCCACTTTGCCTACAAGGGCGATGCACTTTACGCCGAGAACATCGCGCTGGCTGCATTGGCGCACGAGCACGCAACGCCGCTTTTCGTCTACTCAAAAGCCTCCATGCTGGACGCGCTGGCGGATTATCAGCGTGGCTTTGCCGGGCGCAATGCGCAAATTTGTTATGCCATGAAAGCCAACCCGGCGCTCGGCGTGATCCAGGTGTTTGTGCAGGCGGGCTGCGGCTTTGACATTGTGTCGGGCGGCGAGCTGGAGCGGGTTCTGGCCGCAGGTGCCGATGTGCGCAAGATCATCTTCTCGGGTGTGGGAAAAACACGCGCTGAGATGCGCCGCGCCCTTGACGCGGGAATTGGCTGCTTTAATGTTGAGAGCGAGGCTGAGCTTGAAGTGCTCAATGAAGTAGCCCTGTCCTGTGGCAAACGCGCGCCTGTGAGCATCCGGGTCAACCCCAATGTGGACCCCAAGACGCACCCCTACATCTCCACTGGCCTCAAAGGCAACAAGTTTGGCGTGGCGCATGAGCGGGTGGTTGCAACCTACCAGCGCGCCCATGCCTTGGCCGGCTTGCAGGTGGTCGGCATTGACTGCCATATTGGCTCGCAGATCACGCTGGAGGGCCCGTACCTGGACGCCGTGGACCGCATGCTGGACCTGGTTGAAGCCATTGAAGCGGTGGGCATTGCCATTCACCACATTGATTTCGGCGGCGGCCTGGGCATCAACTACGAAGGTGAAGCACCACCGAAGGCCGACGCCCTGTGGGCCAAGCTGCTGGCCAAGCTGGATGCACGGGGCTTTGGCACCCGCCAGCTCATGATAGAGCCCGGCCGCTCCCTGGTGGGCAATGCCGGCGTATGCATCACCGAGGTGCTGTACCTGAAACCCGGCGAGCAGAAGAACTTCCTGATCATCGACGCGGCCATGAACGATCTCCCCCGCCCCGCCCTGTACCAGGCTTTTCACGAAATTGTGCCATTGCTCCCGCGCACCGGGGCGGTGGCGACGACGTGGGAAATCGTGGGCCCGGTGTGCGAAAGCGGCGATTGGATTGCGCATGAACGTGCCCTGGCAGTCCAGCAGGGCGACCTGCTGGCGGTGCTGTCAGCCGGGGCCTACTGCATGAGCATGGCCAGCAACTACAACTCGCGCGGGCGCGCGACCGAGG